>NZ_QETJ01000003.1:0-118632 GCF_003105095.1 Pseudomonas sp. NDM
ATCCTTCTGTAGGAGTGAGCCTGCTCGCGATAGCTATATTCCAGTCGCCCGTATCCGCAACTGCTACACCGCCATCGCGAGCAGGCTCACGCCTACAAGGATTTGATTCCAAACCAAATTGCTGCGATACCACGTCGCATTGATTTTTTTGATTATTTAGTCAGGTTTTTGTAACCGGTTGTTTGCTGCGGGCGCGGAAACCTTTAAAGTTAACCTTTCGGTCAGCTTTGCACTGTCAACACAGCTCTTTGCTTCGCCAGAAAGAGCTTCTGCACGACTCGAGATCCCCAGTAGATAACCACAAGGGCGGACCTATAACCGCCCAGAGGATGATCCATGTCCAACCGTGAAATATCCCGGCGCTCGTTCCTCCAGGGCGGGCTGGTGGCGGGTGTGAGCGTTACGCTTACGCCGCTCAGCAGTCAGGCGCTGGCTGCCTTGATGGAAAACAGCGTCACCGTGCCGTCCGAGAAATGGCTCGGCAACAATGGCAAGGCGCGGCAACGCAACGACGCCCTGTCCAAGGTCTGCGGCAGCAAAGTCTTCGCCCGTGACATCCGTGCCAAAGACATGCCCGGCTGGCCTGAGCAACAGGGCCACGCGATGCTGCTGAAAACCATCAAGGCCGACCGCATCTATGCAGGCTACGACCTGTCGTGGCTCGGCGCCGAGCTGCAGCCGGATCGCATCGTCACCGCTGCCGATCTGGACAAGGACGGCATCGTCTTCCCCGAAGAGCACGCTCCCGATCCATTGCTTCCCGAAGGCAAAGTGCCGATGTTCATCGGTCACCCGGTGGCCATCCTGATCTGGAACGATTTCGAGCGTTTTCGTCAGGCCAAGAACCAACTGAAATTCAATGACAAAGCGATTCGTTACGGCGCCAAAGTGCCGTTCTACGAAGGCGATCCCTACGGCAGCTTCCGCTACGTGCGCGTCGGCGGTGCGACCTCGGCGGACGAAGACGAATTCGCCAGCCTGAAGGATTCGATCCTGTTCCCGATGCTGAAGAACCGCCGTCCGGTGTGGAATGCCTCGCCGAACCTGCACGGCAACCTCACCGAGCGCGGGCTGTTCTACGCCGACCGCATGAAGCAGGAGATCGACACGCCGCCAGACAACTGGCTGGTGTTCGATGAGCGCTACAAAACGCCGTCGATCGAACCGGCCGCACTCGAGCCGGATAACGGCAACGGCTGGTACGACCCGAAAACCAAAACCCTGCATTTCGTCGTGGCGACGCAGTGCCCGCTGGAAGTTGCGACCGAGACCGCGAAGATGATCGGGCCGTCGCGGTTTGGCCTGGCCAATCTGAACATGCACCCAGGCTATACCGTTGGCTATGGCTCCAAAGACCACAACATTTTTGTCTACTACGCAGCCTTGGCCGCGCTGTACGGCGGCGGTGTGCCGGTGCGTCTGGCCAACGACCGCTACGAGCAGTTCCAGAGCGGCATCAAGCGTCACCCGTTCGACATCCGCTACCAGTTGGCCGTGGACAAGAACGACTACACCTTCAAGATTTTCCGCGCCGAGATGAGCGTCGACGGCGGTGGCCGGGTCAACTACAGCCCATCTGTGGCAGCAGTGGGCGCCACCGCAGCGCAGTCGATCTACTACATGCCGCAGAACGATCTGCAAGTCACCGCGTATCACTCGCGGGCAGTAGAGGCAGGTTCGATGCGTGGTTACGGCACCCTGCAAAGCATGGCGGCGACCGAAATGATGGTCGACGAGATTGCCAATCGTCTGGGTGTCGATGCGATCGATTTGCGCCGCAAAAATGCGTTGCGTTCCGGCATGAAAAACACTCAGGGCGCGATTCCGGCCGGTGCGTTGCGCCTGCACGAAATTCTCGACAAGGCCTCGGTGCACGAGGTCTGGAAAAACCGCGACACGATCAAGCAGCAACGTGAAGCGGCAGACCCGGATAACTGGTACGGCGTCGGTTTCGCCATCTGCCAGAAAGACTTCGGCACCGGCTCCGAAGCGCCGATGGCCAGCATCGAATTCACCGCGGACGGGCGCATCACCCTGCGCCACATCGGTATCGAAATCGGCACCGGCATGTCCACTTCGCAAGCCTTGGTCGTCGCCGATTTCCTCGGCAGCCCGGCGCACGATGTGAAGACCGGCGAAACCGAATGGCAGGAAATGCAGCTGATCACCAGCGGCAACCCGTACATCATGAGCCAGGCCGAGCAGGACAATCTGCTGCGCAACCCGCGCTGGGTCGGCAAGCTGGCCTCAGCGTCGTCGGCGACCAACTCCGCCTATTACTTCAGCCATGCAACCCGGGAAGCGGCGCGCGTGCTGTTCAACCACGGTTTATGGCCGGCGGCACTGGAGATCTGGCGCCAGGGTCCGTACGGCGGCCAGGCCAACCCTTACGTAGTGCGCCGGGAAGATGCGCATTGGGTCGACGGCAAGCTGACCGCCAACGGCATGCAGCCGCTGAGCTTCGAGGAACTGGCCAAACGCGCCCACGAACGCGGTCTGGTGACGGGCGCCACGGTGCATGGTTTCAACCGCTGGAGCTGGGCCGAGGCCGAGTACAGCATCGACGGCGTGCGCGAGCGCCTGCCGCTCGACGGTCTGGCGGTGAAGTATGGTGATGGCGCGCCGCAAGCGAAGAAGGCGCAAATGAACAGCGCTGGCTTCCACCTGCTCGATCGGCAGAACGTCAATTACCCGGTGGTGCAGTTGAACAACGCCGCCGTGACCTATTACAGCCCGGTCGCCACTCTGGTCGAGCTGAAGGTCAACAAAGGCTCGGCGGAAGTCGAAGTGCTCAATCACCATTCGTGGATCGAGTGCGGCCGCGTGCTGGTGGAAGAATTGGTCAAGGGCCAGCTCGAAGGTGGCATCGCCATGGGTATTGGTCATGCGCTGATGGAAGAGATGCCGTTGTATGAAGGCGGTCCGGGGGAGGGTGACTGGAACTTCAACCGTTACCGTCTGCCGATGGCACGTCACGTTGCGGTGTGGAAGCAGACCGCGGAGATCCTGCCGCCGCTGTCGCCGAGCGATCCGTCCAAAGGCATCGCCGAAGTGGTGATGATCCCGATCGTCGGTGCCATCGGTAACGCCGTGGCGCATGCCATCGGTAAACGTGTTCGTGACCTGCCTATCACCGCTGCGCGCATCAAGGAGGCCCTCAATGGCTAACCGTCCGCTTCAACTGACCCTCAATGGTCAATCCGTCGGTCCGGTGGACATCCCTGATGACCTGCCGATGATCGACTACCTGCACGAATACAAAAACCTCACCGGCTCGCGTCTCGGCTGCGGCCAGGGCATCTGCCACGCCTGCGTGGTGATCGTCGATAACCCCGACGGCACCAGCGAAGAAGTGCGCACCTGCATCACCGGTGCGCATTACTTCGAGGGCAAAAAAGTCCGTACGATCGAAGGCCACGCCAAACGCGACGAGCAGGGCCAGGTCACTGAGCTGAACCCGATCCAGCAGCGCTTCGTCGACGAGTTCGCCTTCCAGTGCAGCTACTGCGCGCCGGGCTTCGTCAATGCCGCGACCGTGCTGGTCGAGAAGCTGCAACGTCAGCCGATCGTCAAAAGTCAGCTTGAACAGGTGATCGAGGACAGTCTTGGCCACCACGTCTGCCGCTGCACCGGGTACGTGCGTTATTACAATGCCACGCGCAACGTGCTGAGCGATCTCGGCCTGGTCAAGGAGGGTTGAGCATGAAGCGTTTACTGACCCGCTTGGCCCTAGCGGTTGGCGTCGCTGCACCAGCGTTTTTTGCCCACGCCGACGATCAGGTCAAGCGCGGCGAATACCTCGCTCGCGCCGCCGATTGCATGGCGTGCCACACCGCACCGGGTGGCGCGCCCTATGCCGGCGGCCTGCCGATCGTTTCGCCATTCGGCACGATCTACGGCACCAACATCACCCCGAGCAAAGATCACGGCATCGGCCTGTACAGCGATGACGAGTTCTTCGCTGCCTTGACCGAAGGCAAGCGTCGCGACGGCGCCAATCTCTATCCAGCGATGCCGTACACCTCGTACCACCTGATGCCGCGCGCCGATTCCGATGCGATTCACGCATATCTGAAAACCATCGCGCCGATCGAACGCGCAGCACCGGTAACCAGCCTGAGCTTTCCGTTCAACGTGCGTCTGGGCCTGACCGGCTGGAACATGCTCTATGGCAAAGACGTCAAGCTTGAGCCCGCCGTAGGCAAGAATGAGGCGTGGAAGCGCGGCCAATATATGGTCGACGTCCTCGGACATTGCGGTGAATGTCACACGCCACGCGGCCTGCCCGGCGCGATGCAAATGGACAAGCGCATGACCGGAGGCATCCTCAATGGTTATCTGGCGCCGAGCCTGTTGGCCACTGACCTGGCCGCGCGCGGTTGGAATCAGCAGGATCTGAGCACGTTTCTCAAGCACGGCATGAGCGCGCAAGGAACGATGTTCAACGAAATGTTCCCGGTGTTTCACAACAGCACTCAGGGTTTGAGCGATGCTGATCTGGCGGCAATGGCGACGTTCCTGCTTGGCGAACAACCGCCGGCAGCCAAAGAGCTCGTCGAAGTACCGCTGGACAAGCTCAGCCTGAGTGCCCAGCGCGGCCGTCAGGAATACCTCAACGTCTGCGCCGGTTGTCACGCCGCTGGCGGTGAAGGCAAGCCGCACATCGCAGTGGCCATGCGCGGTAACACCACGTTGCGTCTGGACGATCCGCGTAACCTGTTGCGAGTGATCGAAGATGGCATTGGCGAACAGAAGTTCTCCGGGTTCGAGCACATGCAGCCGATGCCGGGTTTTGCTGAAAAGCTCAGTCCTGAGCAATTGACCGATCTGCTCAACTACCTGCGTCAAGGCTGGGGCGGCCAGAGCGCTGAGCTGGCAGTAAGTGAAGTGCAGAAGCTGCAAGCCGACGCGCCGAGCGTCGAGCACAAGGCCCACTGATATGCAGCATCTCGATCTGCAAGTGGTGCGCCGGGCGCTGGAATGGTCGGTGGCCGGGCAGCGGATCTGGCTGTGCACGGTGCTGAGCACTTACGGCTCGGCACCGCGCGCGCCGGGTTCGCTGCTGGCGGTGAACGACGGCGGGCAGTGGATCGGCTCGCTGTCGGGCGGTTGCGTCGAGGAGGATTTCCTTGACCGCGTCGCCGAAGGTGCGTTTCTCGAGGCGGTCAGCGTCGTGCGCTACGGCGAAGGCAACGATCCACGATCGCGGGTCAGCCTGCCTTGTGGTGGCATTCTCGATGTGTTGGTAGAGAAACTTGACGCCGACTGCGAGGTGCAGGCGCATCTGCGTGAACTGGAATCGGCGCTGCTGGGGCAGCGTCGTCTGCTTCGCGAAGTCGATCTGACCAGCGGTGCGCGTACTCTGTTTGCTGACCGTGAGCAGGGCGCGCGGATCGAGCGTGAGATCGACCGGGTGCGCATTCGTATCGGCGCAGCACAGCGCTTGTTACTCGCTGGCTATTCCAGTGTGGCGCAGGCCTGTGCCGAGTTCGCGGTAGGGCTCGGCTTCGAAGTGATTCTCTGCGATCCGCGCGATGAAGTGCTTGAAGGTGTGGTGCTCAATGGCGTGGAGATCCGTCGGCAGTTGCCTTCGGTGTTCATTGCCGACGGTGGCTGTCATCGCGACACCGCGGTGGTGGCGCTGACCCACGATCCGCGTATCGACGATCTGGCGATGATGGAAGCGGTGCGCACCGAGGCGTTCTACATCGGTGTAATGGGGTCTCTGCAAACATCGCAGAAACGCTTCGAGCGCTTACGCCGCATTGGCGGTCTGGGGGAGGTGGAGCTGGCGCGGATTCACGCGCCGATCGGCCTGAACCTCGGCAGCAAGACGCCGGCGGAAATCGCTTTGGCGGTGCTCGCGGATATCCTGAGGATTCGCAGCGGAATTGCTCGGGATCAGCTCTGAGTTCCGTGTGTAAATGAAAAGGGCCGCACTACGCGGCCCTTTTTTACATCCCGAATTTATCGCGCAGCCCGTAGTACCACGCGCCCAGCGCGGCAAACGGTGTGCGCAGCAGTTGCCCGCCGGGGAAAGGGTAGTGCGGCAGGTCGGCAAAGGCATCGAAACGCTCGGCCTGACCGCGCAACGCTTCGGCGAGGACCTTGCCCGCTAAGTGCGTGTAGGTGACACCGTGACCGCTGCAACCCTGCGAGTAATAGATGTTGTCGCCCAAGCGTCCGACCTGCGGCAGGCGCGAAAGGGTCAGCAGGAAGTTGCCGGTCCAGGCGTAATCGATCTTGACGTTCTTGAGTTGCGGGAAAGCCTTGAGCATCTTCGGGCGAATGATCGCCTCGATGTTCGCCGGATCGCGAGCGCCATAAACCACGCCGCCGCCGAAGATCAAGCGCTTGTCGGCGGTCAGGCGATAGTAGTCGAGGAGATAGTTGCAGTCCTCCACGCAGTAATCCTGCGGCAAAAGCGCCTTCGCCAGCTCATCGCCCAAAGGCTCGGTGGTGATCACCTGAGTGCCACACGGCATTGATTTGGCCGCCAGTTCCGGCACCAGATTACCGAGGTAGGCATTGCCGGCAACGATGATGAACCTGGCCCTGACCTTGCCTTGCGGCGTATGCACGACCGGATTGGCGCCGCGCTCGATGCGCACGGCCGGAGATTGCTCGTAGATGGTGCCGCCGAGAGACTCGACCGCCGCCGCTTCACCGAGCGCCAGATTCAGCGGATGGATGTGGCCGCCACTCATATCGAGCATGCCACCAACGTATTGATCGCAACCGACGACTTCGCGGATGCGGCGTTGGTCCATCAGCTCCAGCTGCGTGTGTCCGAAGCGTTCCCACAGGCGTTTCTGCGATTCAAGGTGACCCATCTGTTTGGCGGAGAGGGCGGCGAACACACCTCCGTCCTTGAGGTCGCACTGGATGTTGTATTTCGCCACGCGCTCGCGAATGATCCGGCCGCCTTCAAAGGCCATTTCACCGAGCAGTTGCGCTTGCCTGGGGCCGACGCTGCGCTCGATGACATCAATGTCGCGGCTGTAGCTGTTGACGATCTGCCCACCATTGCGCCCCGAGGCACCGAAACCGACCTTGGCGGCTTCCAGTACGGTTACGCGAAAACCGTTCTCCAGCAGGAACAAGGCGGAAGACAGCCCGGTATACCCGGCACCGATCACACAGACGTCCGTCTCCACATCATCCTGCAGCACAGGACGTGGCGGTACGGCATTGGCCGATGCGGCGTAATAAGACTCTGGGTATTGGGTGTTCGCCATCCTGCCGCCTCTGTTTAATATATTTTACGAGTGCGTCGATCCTACCCGAGTTGAAAAACCTCCGCCAGCCACCGGAAATCTTCGTTGCTAAGCCGAAATTAAATATTTTGCATATTCATAGGGTTAGGTGAAAAAAAGGTGTTGACACCCCTCCGGAATTCCGTAGAATGCCGCCTCACAGCAGGCACGTAGCTCAGTTGGTTAGAGCACCACCTTGACATGGTGGGGGTCGTTGGTTCGAGTCCAATCGCGCCTACCAAACAAAATCCGCTCTGCTGGGCGGTCTAGAAGGGCTCACCGAAAGGTGGGCCCTTTTTTGTTGTGTTGGATTTCTTGCAGAACGTTCACAAAATATAGGGTTCATTCACACTGGGCAATGTGAACGCCTAAAAACCCTTTTCTGGGCTGCGATTCTTATGCATGTCGTGGGGGGGATGGGGCATTGTGTTCGATGTGGTTTGGTGAACGTGTGATGTGATAGCGGCCAGCCACAGCGGGAATACTGTGTGCCGGGGTGTGGCTGCTGGGGACGCCACCATAACGAGAGTCTTGAATTCTCAAGGATTTCTCAGTCAAAAATCTCGAAGTGTGACAGCGTTTAGGTGCACCAGAGTGGTGCGCTGCAAGCGGCATCTTATCTCTTGCTCATCGCTTATCCAATCCTTCGCCCTGATCACATTCACATAGATGTGAGCGGGATGTGCGTTGGCTACTGTGTCTTCGTAAAGCGAGCGTTGTGTTGATTCTCACTGCCGGGGTCGTGTCGGAGACGTGAGATATGCTGGTTTACACCGCGAAGGCTGCAGGTGTGCAACCGCCATTACAGTGGTCGATAGCTTTATCGCCAATGACTAGTTGATTGTAGTGTGATTAGGGGCATTGAGAGCCATCCGAAGATCTACGTTTCGGTCAGTTAGCACTAATCTTGCCGCTCTAATGGATGCTTTCCTTTGCATCGCGTAGCTGGTTTAAATGGTGCTCCTCACTGTACGTATAAACTTACTCAGGGGCTGGGACCTTGCAAGTCTCTCAAGACCGCATTAATGTGAATTCCAGTGAAGCTAGGCTTCGTGGGGGTAAACATGTTAAAGGAAGAACAGGTAGCGGAATTACTGAGTCGCTGCGAGATAGTAACAGGGCAGCGACTTGAACAAATTCGTGGGAATCTGAGTTCATCTGAAGCTAGATCTGCCGCTATATGGGAATTAGTTGTCATCGACGCTAGCACTAGAATAGGACTCGTTGAGTACGAGCCGCATTCAGATGGAAGTCCTGACATAAGGGTAACATTGCCCAGCGGTAATATGATCTGGATAGAAATAGCCTTCCTCTATCCCCGCTTTTGGAAAGAAGAAAGGCAATCATTTGAGATATCTCAATGGTTGAGGCAGGAGGCAGATAAAAGGGGGCTTGATGGATTTAAGATATCATGTAGGTTTAATGGGGCAGCCTCGCGTTCTGGATTTATCAGGAAGCTTCCGCAACTCCATCAACGAAATGAATTTCTAAAGTCATCTATTGTAAAGGTGTTTTTCAATCAGATAGTTGCCAGTCAGGCTGAGCGAGCGTCCTTTACTCATCCCGAGTACACCCTTGAGGTGATATACACACCCCAATCAACTGGTGGAGGCGGTGGTGGGTTAGTGCAAGAAGCGCCTAAGGACTATAAAGAACATGCCTTGTACAGGATTGTGAAAGATAAAGCCCGTCAGCATGACGTTCCAGGAGTCCGTTTGCTGTGTATAGGGACGGACCAGAGTAACGCGTTATCTGCTACGGTTGCTCCCGGTGGTGTCAACGCTTCAGAAGCCCTGTATCATGCATACAAGCAAACTACGTCCATTGGTGGTGTTATCACTGTAAGCATCGAAAGCAGGGTGCAGGGCTTCACTGGTATCAACCGAGACGCAAGAGCAAAAATCTATTACAACGACCGAGCCAAGGCGCTGCCGGCTGAAGCCGACAAAGTCGCCCTTTCAAAGTTGAATTTCAATTTGTGGAAGTATCACCATCCTCTAAATCAATATGATACTCCGCCGAGCGGACTGTATCGAAAGCTCGGAGGTAGATTGAGCGTGTCGATGTCTAACAATGGCGGAAAACTAACTATTCCTACAACGGTACTACTAGAGATACTGGCAGGACGTACCACGCTCTCTGAGCTTTATGATCTATCGGCAGAGCCGCTACTCTCGGGTGACTACCGTATTAAGTCGTGTTCATTCCAAGAGGGCAACCCTGAAGGCGGGGATTCGCCTACTGTCACCCTAGATTTCGATTTCGATTTTGATGCCGTCTTTAATCGGGTCAAACGTCCGAAACTAACTGGCTCGGAAGAGGAATAAATAGCTGATTCCGGCCTAGCCCGCTGCCGACACCACCCATGCACCTTTTTCTTTTTGGCCTTTATATACGAAGGAGGGAGGGAAGGGATGCGCAGTACGTCAACCCCGGAAATAGAATAGACGCATCAGTCGGTGACTGCTAACGCTCGGTTTTCCCTGAGCGAGAGAGTCAGCTTCTATTGCTATAAAGTGTCGGTTGGCCTTGCTAGGAAGTGAAAATATGGACCGCCATGACCGTGGCACTGATGGGCTAAAGCCCGGTGAATCTTGTGCGATTTACCTAACCCTCCACTCTGACGTAACAGCACTTTATCCATTTGAAACGCTAAATGGCTCCAGCAGCGTGCGTTATCCCGACCCTGTGTATCTGGCTCCTAGCGTCCGTAGAGGCCTAGTTCGAGCTGTGTTTGCTTTCATCGAGGGTTGCCTGTACTTCCAGCGTCAGATGTTGCTAGGAAGCTGGGGGGAGCGTTTGTCGGAACCTACCAGACTGGCGTTGTCTGAGTTGCAGATCGAGGTCACAGGCCAAGGTACTGTTCAAACCCGACTAATGCGAACCGGTGCTCTCAACTTGATTAGGCTGACAATCCGGAGTTTCGCGAAGGCTGTTCCAAATGCAGTCGAGATAAAGTGTGAAGGTGCTGGCTTTGAGGCGTTGACCCGGGCCATCAAAGTCAGGGATAGGCTCATGCATCCGAAGGGGATCGCTTCGCTGACCGTGAGTGACTGTGAGATCCATGATGCGGTTGACGCATTCCTTTGGTTTGATCATATTCAAAGCACCATGACATCGACCTCAACCCAAGAGATGCGCAGGTTGCTATTAGAGGAGCACGGGATTGAGATTCACATCGAATTTCAAGGCCCTCCTAGGCCTCATTAAAACCCACCACCCACATCAATGCGTTCCCAGTGCTTGCACTCAGGGTTAGGTATTCTCGAAGGCACATTACGACTGGTACATAGATGCATTGACGACCGCTTGGAGGTCGCCAGGGCCCGACAAGCATAGTAGTTGCCTACGCCTGCCTTAGTCGCATGATCGCGTTTGTGATGGCTTGTGCGTTTGTGTCCAGCGTTTCTATGGCAGTCATTGCGTTATCTGCGACAAGACCCACTCCGTTGTCTTTGAGCCACTTGGTTACTTCCTCAATGGCCGCAGCTAGAGCGTGTTGATTATGGAGCAGCAGTGTTAGTGCGTCCGCCGTGGCGATATTGGTGTCTGAGTTATTGGGCATGGATATCATCCTTGAGGAATGTTGCGCAAATCCTAGCTCACTCTTACGGAGACTGGCGCCTGTGTTATCAGTAATCTCATTGCTTTGCCAAACGATGCCAAATGTAGCTGGGACGCTTTTTTGTTAACTGGAGTTCTCGCAAGGCGGGCAGGCTTTCACTCACACCTTGCATCGCAGAAATAACTAATGAAGATACAAGAGGAACCACCGAGCCAGTGCATATTGCCAGTCCTACGCCACAGAGTGAGGTTGTCGTACCCTTCACGAGGCCTGAGCTGATTTGGCCAACTACGCTTCGAACCTCATCTACCTGAGGCATAATTTCTTTCTGAAAGAGCGCGCGAGACTTAGCTGCAAACTTTTCTTCATCAACTCCGTGAAGCTCTTCGCTAACTGAAGTAAGCGAGTTATTGAAGCGCTCAAATGCAGTAGGGTGTTTATCTCGCAACTCAATGATGGTATGTGGCGACTCTATATTTAAGAAGCTATCATTAAGGTTGAGGAACCTAACGCACGGTGAGATTTTCTTTGCTCCCTTGGTGTTGGATAGTGACAGAAGCGTAGATTCGAATTCGGATTCGGTGATGTACGTGTACCCAAGTTCTTGGGCGAGGGAAACCTGATTGCAGATTGCTTTCAAGCGGGCAATGACGGCTTGGTTGGTGGCTTGATAAGCCCATTGCTTAAACTTTTCTTCTGATAATACTCCGTCTTTGTCCCAGTGCTGTTGGTAACTAACTTTTTTACCTTCAACTTTAGCATTCTCCATTGTCATAAACTTGAATAAGCCAACCCCCGAGTAAAGCCGGTCATTCGCAAAGCCTACATTCAAGGCCGTGCGGCGCTTAACGCTAGCATTCTCGCGCATAACTAACATTCGTCCCTCGTTATCCATTACCACTGACTTTAGGATTGCGTTAGCGTGGGCGTAATCATGGACCGCTGGTGATATTGATGATCTGAACGCATCTTTCGAGAAGAATATAGGGATCTCTTCACTCGGTTTTTCGTAGTAACTGATAGGATACACGTTTACAAAGCCGCCTCTTATAAGCGGATGAAGCCAGCTATAAAACTCAAGGCCGGCTTGTAGGTCATCGATACTTATACTAGATCGGAAAGAAATCAGTGGGTCGTCTAGAAC
This sequence comes from Pseudomonas sp. NDM, assembly GCF_003105095.1. Taxonomy (NCBI): domain Bacteria; kingdom Pseudomonadati; phylum Pseudomonadota; class Gammaproteobacteria; order Pseudomonadales; family Pseudomonadaceae; genus Pseudomonas; species Pseudomonas sp. NDM. Next base: position 11,966 of record NZ_QETJ01000003.1, read on the forward strand.
GACTCTATTGTAGATAAGTAAAGAGGAAAGAGTGTTCTCTTTGGAGAATTTCGAAGACCACGTGCTGAACTGAGCGTTGAGCTTTCCGTCCGTAGAGTGTTTTTCAACCTCGGTATAAATACTTCCTTGTCTTGATATTACGAAATGCGAATACCTTCTAGACAACTCCTCACTGGATACCTTTTCTAAGTCGATAATGTCGCCATTAGACTTAAGTAGCTCGCACTCAATTAGCAAATCTAATGCTTGGTTACTCATGTTTTCCTTACGACCTTTCTTGGCCGTTAACGGCAGGTATCTTACTAGTATAGCGTGCGTTTAGAGGTGGTGAAGGGCACGTTCATTGGCCGGCGAAACGTTGGATTTTCAACGCGGCATGTTGTCCTTTGCCGATATCGCACTCTCTTTCTTGCTGGAAATATCAAAGGGTCACCCGCCGGGGCGGTGAAAGTCCTGCTCAGACGAGGTTGGTCCTTAATGCCATCTCTGTGCCGCCACGCAGTTAGTCGCCAAAATTGGCAAATATCGCAAGCATGGAAAAGCCGCCCGCGGGCGGCTGGTGTGACGCTGTCGGGCTCGACAATGGTCTAGAACACGAACTCGTGGTATGTGGCGTCGACTTCCGCTTGAGTGATGCCTATATACGCCATGGTTACAGCAGGACTGGAATGGTTCAGTACCTTGCAAATCTTCTCAATGGACACCCCACCTTTGTACATTAGCCATCCACGAGTCTTTCGCATCGAGTGAGTACCAAGTTGCAGGCTCATCTCGTCACCTACAGCCTTGAAGGCGTTGGCTACAGCGATGCGGCTTACTGCCTTGCCCTTAGCCCGGTTGCTGTCCACCTCGAACAGGTAAGTGTGCGTGGGGTGAGCAGCCCTGCGGCGGCCTACGATGGTCTTAACAGAACTGTTCAGGTCAATGATTCGGGTCTTACCGGTCTTGCCTTCCTTGATCACCAGCTTGTCACCATGCACATCTTCGAAGGTAAGGCTGAGTAGGTCGCTGATACGAAGGGCAGTGTTGACCCCGAAACGCCAGATGTCTGCATACAGGGAATTGCCCCTGGCGTTCTTGGTCAGCTTGCGGGAGATGGTTTCGGCTTCACCCTCTGTTTTTACCGCTTCTACGATGTTCATTTCTAGTTAACACTCCATGACGTTTTCCGTCGATGTGTTAACTAGAGCACGTTTCTTCGGATGGAGTCCAGCATTTCCGTGGGGTCGCTTATTAACACAATACCATTCTGTTAATTAGATCGTTGCTGCGGCGGCACCTGAGCAGACACGTAAGTCCGTTTGTGGCGTGGGTTTTTCGTTGTCCTCCGCCGCCTTGGCCGTGGAGGTGCCCCTTATCCCTGACCGTAGCGGTGTCGTCATGGTTTGCAACTACTTTGCAACTACTTTGCAAGTGCCGTGCAGGGCGTTGGGTGTGTGTGCAGGATGATCCGGCGATGCCGCCCCGCTGTAGTGCAGGTCCGGCGATTGCTGGTGCTGTAATCAGACTGATGTAAGTAAATCTGCCGTATACGGCGGGAAAATGCGTGTCGAGGAGACTTCGCTTGACCCGAATGTAGCTTGGGCCTCTGAAATAGGGACTTTGGCAGGGGGGGAGTGGTGCTGGGGCTCGGACGGACGCCAGCGAGGGATTAGGTGTTGGTTAGTTCTGATCAGTTACTTGTAAGGCTCCTCGGGAGCTGCCCTGTCTTACATTCCTTCAAACAGATCCGAGATGCTGACGCCCAGAGCATCCGCGAGCACCTTGATGGCATTGATAGAAGGGTTGGCACCACCAGTTTCAATGCGGGACATATACGTCCTTGCGAAGCCGCACTTGTCAGCGAACGCTTCCTGACTCATGTTCATGGCGACACGCAGCTCCCTTATACGGGTGCCGAACTGGTGTTGAAGCGCTGGGGAGGGTAGTGGTGCAGGCATTCCCCAATGCTGGGTCCATGTGCTGTAATCGTGAACACACTAATCGTGACATTCGGGGCCGATCAGTCGGTCTGCCCATTGCCCGTAGGCGCCGCTTGCATAGCGAGTTGTCAGTCTGGTGGGGGCTCGGCAAGCCGCACAGGCGAATGAACGCTAAGGAATCGCAGCGTGAGACTGAAGATCAAAGGTGAAATTACTCAAGAGCAGTTGGCAAAGGCCTTGGACGAGGCGGTGAAGGTGCTGGAGTCCCTCCAGCCGGGTGCGAAGTTTTACGGAGCCAACTTGTATCTAACCCCTTACGATACAGACGGGGATTTGCTGACTATCGTGGATGAGCGTCATCATCCACTCGTTCTAGAGATTACCGCTCAGTCCGGAACGATTGCCAAGCCAGCCCTGACTGCAGAAGCTCAGCAACGCCGGGATGCCGTTCGTGAGGCAAAGCGCCAACGCGCGAATCAACTAGCTGAGCGAGATCGCCAGGAGCTTGCTGAGTACAATCGCAAGCGTCAGATTCAAGCTGTCCAGATAACGAAAGCTCAAATAGCGTTCGGTGCCTTAAACGAATTAACGTCAAAGCTGCTGGCGTCGGAACCGCAGGTGCTGGTTGATAGATTCAATGATGCCATCAGGGTAAGTTGGCATAGCCACGAGCCCAAAGAGCCGCACGGTCCACGCAAAGGCGAGTTGAAGCCGTTACCAAAGTTTTCGATTGTCGATGGCAAGCTGTCGTTGTTCGCAGCTTCATGGAAGAGCCCGAGGCTGCTACTCAATCCAATTGGCAACCTGAACTCGAACCTGATTGCACCCGTCTGGACGCACGACGCTTGGTTGGTCGCCGTCGACAGTTTCTTGAGGATCATGAGGGACATGGGCGGCACAATACCGGAAGAAATCTTCGGTGATCACTTGCCTAAGGGGATCGCTGCTGACTGACCGTTCCGATGCGGGCGTGGACTGCGATGGACGCCACTATTACAAGCCTGTTACATCCACAACCATTGCTGCTGGCATTAGGTCTTCCTTGAGTCTGACTCGATGTGAGTCTTGAATTGTTCTGGCTTCACGCTGCCACCTCATCGGACTTGGTAGCCTTGGTCTTAGGCGGTTTGCGGTAGGCCTTCAACAGGTCGGCAAGGGCAAACTCTTCCTCGGACACTTGGTGAGCCGCTGCAACCTTGGCTGCTTCCACTGCTGCTTCCCTCGCACGTCGTGTGATGGTGATTTCCATCTGGCGACGCGTCTCTGCAACGTTGCGGGCATAGCGGCTGGCTGCGTATTCAGCCTTGGCCTCATCTGCAACGATAAGAAGGTCATCCTCGATCATTTTCTGTGGCTTTCGTAGATTGACGCTGAGATACAACGGCTGGCTTACGGAAGGTACAACGGTGTAACCGGCGATCATCCATCCTGCCAGCTCGTTCAGAGCTGCGGTTAGAGGCTTCTCACTTACCCAGGCTACGTTTACGCCTAGTTGCGGGTAGGCCAGTGAAGTGCAGTGCCGGAAGTAGGCCGTCTCCTTGTCTTTGGTTAGTTTCTGAAGTTCTTGCTCGGTGTGTTTGAAGAACTCAACGGTGTCGATGCCGTAGTTATACTGTGTTGTCATGTTTGTTCTCGATTACTAACGTGAGCGATGCTGTTTCAGGGCCGCTATAAAGCGTTCCTTTGCGTTAGATTTGCTCGCTGGTGCGTTGGTGTCTTTTGCCTTGTCAGCGGGCTTCTGGGGCTTCTTTGAAGGCTTGTAGGCTGCCTTGACTGGTGTCTTGGCGGCGTTAGCTTTTGCCGTTCGTACCCTTGCCCGGTGCTCTGATAGGTCACTGATTGTTGCTATAGTTCCTTGGGGAAATACTGCCTCCTCAAGAGAGTTCAAGTAGGTCAATTCATCTTGGGTGGCCTCGATGTAGTCGAACTTGCTGGATGAGGTTGTGGGCAAGTGTAGGTAGTAGGACATGATCGCCCCGTTGCTCCTGTCTACTTCGAGCCAGATGTTGATAGTCACTGTGTTTTTTCCTGTGCTGATGGGTTGGCTTTCTTAAGCTCTTGGGCGATGTACTGTTGCTCTAGTTCGGCAAGCGTAAAGTTATTGCGGGCTCTCCATTCTTTGACCTGATGAGCGATACAGCAATACTTGCTGAGTGAACTACGACTGTAGAAGTTGCGGCCGCAGGACTCACAAGTCCGTAGGCGAAGTGGTCGGCGCTGTGCCATAGATACCTCTGAATGTATGTTGGTTTTTATTCGAGACAAAAAGAGCCCGTTGCTCATGTTGGCGGTTACGGGCGATTCGTGCTTCTAGCGTGTGCACTCGTTATGGGTAAGTGCACTATTGCTCTGTTGCAGAGCAAATCAGTTTGATTAGTGGCCAGCTTCCGCTGCATTCCCTGGCCTAGAACTTTGACCTTCAAGCACGAAATCTCGACTTAACTTGCTATCTGGTGCAACGGGGTTCACCGATCATCCGCTCTGGATCGGAAACAGGAATACACAACTCAGTAAGGAAAGGAATAGATCCTTACTAGGTTGCTGCAGACTTGGTGTTTTTGGAAGGTGTTTTGAAGAAGGTTTGAATGTGTTTCTTTCACTGTTTAATATTAACACAGAAGTTGTGGTAGTCAATACCTTCATGCAAATAAAGTTGCTTTCTTTAACAGTTTGTGCTTGCGGGTAAGTTTCCTTTCAGGTGTGCGTGAAAAAGGTGAGTCTCGCTGGGGTTAATATGTGGCGCTCCGCCACGGGGCATAATATCTTATGCCTCTCGGCATGTGTAAGCGTAGAAGAGCGTGGTTCTGCACCACCTCGTCCTGGCTTATAGACTTGATATCTTGCCTCACGGCAGATGGGCAATAAGGGGGGCAGGGGCAAGAAAGCCCCCAGTACTACAGTTAACCCGTGCAGATATGCTGTGACGTTCACGTCACGTGGCAATCATCTAATCAGCTCTTCTCCAGATTGATACCTCTAGAGACTCAAGAAGAAGGTTGGTGGATGAGCCACCACCTGTTCATGATGTTAACTGTAGGAGTAACTTGTGCCCATAGGCACAGGCTATCAATCCTGCAAGATAACTTGTAATTTACATTGATAATCGCTGCTGGTGCCACAAGTTACTAAGCAGGGTTAGAAGCAAGAGCGGGAAGGGGCTGTCTGCCCCATCTCTTCCCTTTAATCTATAGAGTTGATATCCATGCACTGGGCACAAGTTATCTTCTGCTGTGTTAACTTTACAGGGTTGATCCTTAATAGAGGTGGTTAATCTCAAAGCTACGCTTTGGCGATTCGCTCACTCACCATGTGGAGCATGTCGAGCTTCACTCTTTATATCTGTCGCTAATCAACGATCACTGACCCCCCCATTGTTGCCCCTGCTGATGACCGGGCTTCGGCGTCCCACTTCTTAACAGTGTTCTTCGAGATGCCGAGTTCCCGTGCAGTAGCTTTAATAGCGGTACCGGCTCTGATCATTTCCAGGGCCAATGATTTCTTCGGATGTTCCTGGTGCCCTGACTGGGCGGCGTCAGTGATCCAGAACTTGTCGAAATCAACTGTCATCTCAATGGATTGCAAAATCTCTGGGTGCCGCTCAAGGTGCAGGGCAACACCACGCAGTGCGATTCTGGCTGCTTCGACTACTCGTTGTAGCTGCCGCGTGCTCATGGGTGCCCTATTGTGGTTGAGCAGGCAGTCAGCGGCATCGGCTACCGAAATAACAGGCAGACGTAGCAAGTTCTTCACGTCAGACCGGCTTACGCTGTGCTTCCCGTTGATTACACCGGGGCCGGTGCAGATCGCCCCCAAAGTGAAGTCCTCCAGCCAGGACGCCCTGTCTTCTAGGATCAATACGGTCAACGCCATGGACAAGTGGTTCTGAATGGCCTGAGGTTTCCTGCCCGACTTACTTGTTGGATGGATGGCCTGCGGGGGCGATTGTTCAGGAAACAACTCTACAACCTCAGCGATGCGTGGCGAGGGAGTCTCGGAATATTTGTCAAACACCGGGGTGCCATCTTCTTCCAGATACCAAAAGACGCTGGCTGCGGTTAACTTGTGGGCGTCCGCTACAAACGGTTCTGGTGAGAACTCTTCGGTGATATATGTTCCGACCAGTTCACCCGTCCGCTTGTCGTATATATGATCGGCCAGACATACCGTTCTGGTTTCTGCAATCTTTGCCCTGTAGTTTTCGTGGGGGCAGGCGGTTGGTTTCTTCGTTCTGATATTCATAGTTATTTTCCCTTGTTGTTTATACGGTCATGGCAATCCCTCATATGTGTTCCCGTTGATGTACCGTCGGTTACGCATGTCATATTCCAGGCAGCACGAAACCCGTTCTGCTCAGCGGCCTAATGGCTTGAACAAACGAGATAATGGTTTATCAGCAGTGGGGGTGTTGCGGTGCCAGCGTCGTTGGCTGGGTGCAGATGATAGCGCCTTGGCTTTTGACGTCAAGATAAAAATCATGGCTACATTGTGGGCGAAATGTCAACTAAGCAGAGCTTTACTCCCCGGAGCAAGCAAGTGCGGCCCTGTATTCAACGGTATCTGGGTGCATGGGTGTTATTCCACTCTGTCTAGCTCTACTCGATTATGTTCTTCGATAAGTTCCCGAATAAAGATCAAACCTTTACCAGTCACCATCGTGCGAGTACCGAGCGTGATCTTGCCGGTGTGTGGGTGCTTATATGGCTCTTCCAGAACAACAATGCGGCCTGCCGTCTTCTGCACCTGGTACGGCAAGTTGTGATCCTTGCCATGCTCTATGAGAACCTTGTGCTTCCGTAGGAAGCGATAAAGCTCGTTTCGACCGGTGTCGAGCATGTCCGCGACTTGCTTTACAGTGTGAGAACCTTCAGCTACAGCAACATCCTTGTAGAACTCGACCTTCGGAGCGTCTTCGGTGATCTTCGCTTCCTTCTCCCTCAGAACTTCGAGTGCCAAGGTTCGACCTTCAAACTCTGACGCCCAAGCACGAGCAGCCTCAGCGGGATTGGAGAAGTCTGGAAGTGCCGGTACAACTGGTTTAGCTACTTGGGCTTCCAATTCACGTAGACGAACAACGACAGCGTGACGTAGTGGGATGCTGTAGCCGAGAATCAGGGTTTCAGTCAGGTCACGATTCAGGTAGAAGCATGTGCGATCCTGTTTATTTTTATCTTTATAGCTCCCCTGAAAATTGAGGGCGGGTAAATTCAACCCTTCCAGCATTGCTCGGATATCACGAGCTACGTTGTCGTGACGCTTCCCGGTCAACTGAGCAATCTCGTTACTGCTCATTGTTGGGCCAGCGGCCTGCAAAACAGTCACCTCGACCAGCTCCGTCACTTCAACCGGCGAAACTGCCTCCGGCTCTACAGCTACGTCGGCGGTTGGTTTCACGCCGAAGTATCGACGTACACCCTTCAGCTCCTTGTCAGTCAATCGGTGACGGATCTTTTCGAAGTCGTGGATGGTCAACTTGTACTCGGAAAACTGCGTGCTGCCGTTGCCGTTGGTATAGTACGGAAAACAGCCAAAGCGATAGCGCCTTGGCTGTGGAAAAGGCGTGGGGGTTAGTCGATCAGGTGTAGAACGTCCCTGACATTAAGATGTGAGTATCGAGCGACGGATCGAGTATCCCGGTGGCCCGAGACGATCATGATTTGAGCGTTGTTGAATCCCTTCTTGGCAACGTTTGTGATCCTAGTGTGCCTGAGTTGGTGAAGTCGAACGCTACTATCCAAGCCAGCCTTCACGCGTGCCAAGCGTACCGCTTGAGTCACGGCGTGCGGTGTAACCGAAAACACTTGGCCGTTCGGGTGGCGCCCCACAGTGGCCCACAGTTGGGCAAGTTGAAGAATTTCCACAGCTCGGTGAGTTAGAGGAACTGATCGTGTTCCGCTTTTCCCATCAATCACATCGACAATGCGGTCTTTCAAATGCAGGCAGTCTTTTGTTAGCCTCAGAATTTCTGATCGACGCATGGCGGTTTCATATGCCAGTTCGACTATAAGTTTCATCACGGGCGACAGCTTCGCCAGTAGCCGCTCAAGCTCGCTTGCTCGAATCACTTTGTCAGAAGAACGGTCAGGCTTTGGCAGTGCAATATCACTGACAGGGTTGTGGATGTCGATTAATAGGCCCCGTTTGGCGAACCGGTAGAAGCGGGACATGAACGCGAGCTGCGTCCTGCAAGTGGAAGGCTTCACCGTCTTCAGCCGCATAATCTTGAAGTCGTTGATCATCTGCGGCGTAATCTCGTGAATCGGCTGAGTGAAGTGCCTGCCCAGGTGCTCCACGATCTTCAGTGCGTGGTTGTAGCTGCCTTTACCCTTGAGCATGGTTTCACAGTAAGTCATCCCGAGCGTATAGATGGTGTGGTGCTTGCGATCCACCGTCACAGCTTCGATCTTTTTTGCCCACGACTCTGCATCAGCCTTGTTGCTGAAGGTTTTCGACTGGGGAGACTTGCCCTTAACCCGGACCTGGACATTCCAGTTGCCAGAGGGAAGTAAGCGGAAATTGGCCATTGGTGACGCCTCATTGATGTGAATGGGCGTTCTGTGAAATCCAAGAGCAGCAGGGCTTGGAGCTTGCTCCTAGCAGACCTTGACATGGTGGGGGTCGTTGGTTCGAGTCCAATCGCGCCTACCAAACAAAATCCGCTCTGCTGGGCGGTCTGGAAGGGCTCACCGAAAGGTGGGCCCTTTTTTGTTGTCTGGGATTTGCGCAACGCTTGCTTCTGGTAATCTCGCCTCGCTTTGTTCAATTCCGCCTCATTAGTGTTTCCGCAAAACGATCAAGCGCCATTCTGGTGCGCTCCGCTTCCGATCCGTCGTAGAAAACGCCTGCATATTTAAAGGCTTACAGCTTTTTTCCTGCAACCGGCTATCGAAAAAACCTTGTTGGTGATTGTGAATTTAAGTAACATCCATCCCGCGTTCACCACCACGGTTTATGCATTTTTAAATCCCAAGCTTCCATCAGCTGCTTGGGATTTTTTTTGCCTGCGATTTGGCATTTGGCTCCTATCCCTCCCTGACCTCCAGGCGAGGCCCCGCTTTTTCGTCTACTACTGACTGGCCGATATTCAACTCTTTGTAAGGGAGTGCGTCGATGCTGAGTCAGTGGGTTCTTGCGGCTGTTCATCTATTCGCGTTTGCCCTGGCTGTCTGGGCGGTGCTGACGCGCGGCAGAGCGTTCAGCCAGTTCGCGGCGGGTAATGAACACGTCAAGCGTGTTCTGCTCACGGATAACCTGTGGGGACTTGCGGCTTTGACACTGCTGGTCACGGGCGGGATGCGTGCGTTTGGCGGTTACGAGAAGGGCTCTGACTATTACCTGCATCAGCCGCTGTTTCATCTGAAGATGACGCTGTTTGTGCTGATCCTTCTCATGGAGCTTGCACCGATGATCACCCTGATCAAATGGCGCATCGCATCCTCGCGCGGTGCAGCGCTTGATACCGGACGGGCGAGGTTGTACGCGCGAATCAGTCACGTTGAAGCGCTGCTTCTGGTTTTGATGATGGTCGCGGCCACAGGCATGGCTCGTGGGGTGATATTCGCTTAGAGGGCGAAATTCTCCGCTCTGTATCGGAAACGTCCGACAGCCAGCTCCAGGAGTGAAAGGTAATATCGGCGCAAGGGAGTTAGAGGGGGCAAATCAAGACAGTCAGCATGCTTCAGGCGCCGTGCCCAGCGGGGGTAAATGCGGATGGCTAAACGGCGCGTGAATCTTTAGCCAGTCTTGCGCGGCGGCAAAGGGACTGGCTACGTGATGCAGTGTGGCTCAGGGTGTTTGCGGCTTGTCCGGAGCGGTCAGGCCAGCCTGGATGCGTTGGTAAATTTCTTCACGGTGCACTGCCACGTTTTTCGGAGCGTTGATGCCGATGCGAACCTGTTGGCCGCTGACTCCGAGGATGGTGATCGTGATGTCATCACCAATGTTTATGCTTTCACCGACTTTGCGGGTGAGTATCAGCATGGTCTTCTCCTTGATTGCTTTGTAGGGCACCTGATTCAGACAGTGCAGAGGTCGGTGGTATCTATAGATTAGTGCGAAGTCTCACGGTTTGGGTGCCTCTTTCTGACGCGCAGATGCGGCATTAATTCCCAGGGCGTAACTATACAGAGGCTGCAATCATCATTCTCGTTGTTTTGTGCCCATTTTGCGGGGCTCGCGAAGTATTTATGAATGATAAGATCGCCGCTTTACGAATTCTGAGGACAGCGTTGTGCGCAAATTGGTTTGGCTGGTAGCGGCACTGGCATTGGCAGGCTGCGGTGAAGGCAAAAATGTAGATGCGCCGAAGCCCGAGAGGAAGGTTGCAACTGCGCCGGCGGCTGCCGCGCCACAGTGGGATCTTGAAGTGCGTGGCGAAACGCCTCAGGCCGTCAGTGACCTGAGCGGCTGGTTGATCGAGCACGCTTTCGTTCCGACGGTCGTCAAGGATGGCAGCGGTAAAACACGAATCCTGATCGGTCCGTTCAACTCTCAGGCCGAGGCCGAGGCGCGCAAGGTGCAGGTGGATGCAGCGTTGGTAAAAGCCAAGAAACAAAATATTGAATCGGTGGTGATTGAGCATCCGCTCACGCCATAAGCGAAGCGCTTTCAACCCAGGTAAAACGCCGGACATGAAAAAAGCCTCGAGCATAACGCTCGAGGCCTTTTTTGTTCGCGCTACGATCAGCCGCAGGCTTTCAGATTTACCGAGCCGACGAATTCATTGCCGCGCCCCATCACGCACGCCACGCTCTGGTTGCGCTGACGCTCCCAGTCCTGCACCGGGTAAGTCTTGTCCCACGCCTCGTACAACTGCCGATCCTGCTTCGACAATCGCAGTCCGTATTGTTTGCTCATATAAAAATAGGTGCGGGCGATCATGCCGCGAATCGAAGGGCGGGGCATGACCTTCTTCGCCTTGAAATCGACCTGGGTCAGGCAGGATCCGTACTGGCCGGACTGTACCGGCAACCAGCCATAGCTGAAGTTGCTGCGGTCACCGTTTACCTCTCCAATGCTCGGCACCAGATTGTGTAAATCAGCTTCGGCCTTTTGATAAACCGGGTCGTAGCGTGTGCAATTCTTGCGTCCGCCTTGCTGCCAGCATTGTCGCTGGTGACCGATCTGCCAGGCCGGCACGATGTGCTCCCATTCGATTCTCGATGCACGCTTGGCGTTCTTGCGCGGCACGTAACCGCAAGCTTTCAGATCGACCTTGTTGCCGGTGTACTTGCAGCCGCAGTAAAACTCCGTGGACTGCGGTGCGTATAGTTTCCACGCCGCTTTCTTGGCTTCCGAAAAGGTGCGTGGGGCGCCAGCCTGGGCGCCCACGGCAAAAAATAACAACAGCAAAGCAACACAGCGGACACTCATTGAATCAATCTTCCTTCGGCACAACCCAAAAAATCTGCACGCCACCGTCATCGCGATAGGCGAGGGTAACGTTGTCGTTCTCGTCTATTTCCTCGAGCAAGCGCTCCCAGTCATCCATCGGCTCATCCGGCAAACGGAAAATCAGTGCGGCTTTGGCTTTTTGTGCGGTAGGGGAATTGATGATTTTCTGAACGCGCATACCCATGCGTTCGTAGGCGTCAGGAGCAGCAGGAGAGGTGGCCACGAGGTTATCCTTATTAAGCTGTACGTGCATACAGTATTTAACTGTAAGCGATTTCGCAACTGCTTAAAATTCAAGAAAATCCTCTGACAGCAGGTTTCCGATTTTGGTGTAAGGCTCGTCGAGTTTTTTGTGGGAAGAATGCTTGAAGCGTGTAAGGGAGCCACCACCCGCCAAGTCCGGCAGGTGGTGAGCAATTGCCTGATCGAGAGCTGATCAGGCGAAGGTCAGTCAATATTCCCAGAACATCCGCTGCAGTTCTTTGCTGTCGTTGGTCTTGGTCAGTGCGACCATAGCCAGGATGCGGGCTTTTTGCGGGTTCAGGTCGTGAGCGACAACCCAGTCATATTTGTCGTCAGGCTGTTCGGCGTTTCGCAGGACAAAACCGCCGGCATTGACATGGGACGAACGAATGATCTGCACGCCATCCTTGCGCAAGGCTTGCAGGGAAGGGACCACGCGAGAGGATACCGAACCGTTGCCCGTGCCGGCGTGGATGATCGCTTTGGCACCGGATTGGGCGAGTGCCTTGTAGGCGGTATCGCTGACGTTGCCGTAGGAGTAGGCGATTTCGACGTCAGGCAGGCTCTTGATGTTCTTGATATCGAATTCCGAATCCATGGTGTGACGCTTGGCCGGCAGGCGGAACCAGTAGGATTTTCCTTCGACGACCATGCCCAGCGGGCCCCAGGCACTTTTGAATGCTTCGGTCTTGATGTTGATCATCTTGCTGACGTCGCGACCGGACTGGATCTCGTCGTTCATGGTGACCAGCACGCCTTTGCCGTGCGCTTCCTTGCTGCTCGCCACGGCTACAGCGTTGTACAGGTTGAGCATGCCGTCTGCCGACATCGCGGTGCCCGGACGCATCGAGCCGACGACGATGATTGGCTTGTCGGTCTTCTCGACGAGGTTCAGGAAGTACGCGGTTTCTTCCAGGGTGTCGGTGCCGTGGGTAATGACGATGCCGTCGACGTCCTTGCTGTCCGCCAGTTCGGAAACGCGACGGCCCAATTGCAGCAGGTTGTCGTTGGTGATGCTTTCCGATGCGATCTGCATGACTTGTTCGCCACGCACGTTAGCCAGTTTGCTCAACTCGGGAATGCCGGCGATCAGTTGTTCGATACCGACTTTCGCTGCCTGATAGGTGGCGCTGTTTGCGGCGCTCGCACCGGCGCCGGCGATCGTGCCGCCCGTAGCGAGGACAACGACGTTGGCCAGTTTGGTCTGGGTTTCGACTTCTTTTGCCTGAAGGGCAGTGGGCAGGAGCAGTAGTAGGGCCAATGCGCCCGGAACCAAGGTATTGAAAGCAGATTTCATTATTTTTCTCTCTAGTCGTGAGACGGTGCTGATGCAGGTTCATCTAGATGCGCCCCAAGCCGATCTGAATGCTCGAGGTGCAGGGAAGGGAGCAGGATTCATACCATGGGTAATGTGCCCGCGGAAAATGTTTAACCCGATGATTTAAATCAATATTTGTCGAGAGACGGAATGTTCTTGCGGACTGTTCCATCCGGGATTCCGAACGACGGACGGATTCGTGTTCGGCTCACCGATAGGCAATCGCTTAACGCCTGCTGAATAGCAAATACCCGCTAAAGAAATGTGCTCTCAGGCCGATGCGTCCTCAAGGAAACCAAATCTTAGGAGTTCACATGTCACTGACGGTCGGTTTTGCCAATCCCGCTGCAGTCACCATCGGCGGTAAAACTGCAGCGACGATCAACACCCTGAATGACGCGACCAATGAGGCAGCGGCGCAGGCGCTAGGTACCGAGAAGACCGAAACAAATCAGGTCAGAACCGGTGGCGGTCCTGTACAGCAAGAGAGCAAAACCGAGAGCGGCGGCAACCAGAGCGTCACCGTCAAGACGTTGCTCAAGCGCATGCAGGAGTTGCAGAAGCAGCTTCAGGAACAGCAGCAGCAATTGGCCGCAGCGCAGGCTGCGAGTTATCCAACGCCCGAAGCCAAGTCCCAGGCCATCATGTCCATTCAGGGGCAGATCGCGCAGACCAGCGCGGCAATGACGGAAGTCGCCGGTGCACTGGTCAAGGAAATGTCCAAGGGCGCCAGTGGTGGCCTGGTCAACACCACCGCGTAATGTGTCGTAGGGGCGAGTCAGCGATTCGCCCTACAACAAATGACGATTTCTGATTGTTGACAAAAGTCGGCGGGATTCTCATAGTTCGGTCTACGCAAACGTTTGCGCGGCTTCAACAGGGCTGATGTACACGGCCGTGACGTAGCTTACGTCAGCGCAAACGTTGCTCACAATAATCATAAGATCGGAGTGAACCCATGAAGCTGCCATTCGCCGCACGTCTTCTTGCTGTCGCTATGCTGGCTACTACCGCCGCTGCACTACCTGTCTCTTCGGCGTTCGCCGAATCTGCGGAAAAACCCAAGGTCGCGTTGGTCATGAAATCCCTGGCCAATGAATTCTTCCTGACCATGGAAGACGGCGCCAAGGCCTATCAGAAAGAACACTCCGCCGATTTCGATCTGATCTCCAACGGAATCAAGGACGAAACCGACACTGCCGGGCAGACCCGCATCGTCGAACAAATGATCCTGGCCAAGGTGAACGCACTGGTGATCGCGCCTTCTGACTCCAAAGCCATGGTGCCGGTGATCAAGAAGGCTGTAGACGCCGGTATCACCGTAATCAACATCGACAATCAGCTCGATCCCGCCGTGGTAAAAAGCAAAAACATCACCGTGCCGTTCGTAGGGCCGGACAATCGCAAGGGTGCGCGTCTGGTTGGCGAATACCTGGCCAAACAACTGAAGGCGGGCGACCAGGTCGGTATCATCGAAGGCGTGTCCACCACCACCAACGCGCAGGCGCGCACGGCCGGTTTCAAGGACGCGATGGAAGCCGCGCAGATCAAAGTGGTCTCGCTGCAATCCGGTGATTGGGAGATCGACAAGGGCAACAAGGTTGCGGCTTCGATCCTCAGCGAATACCCGGACGTCAAAGCGCTGCTGGCCGGTAACGACAGCATGGCGGTCGGCGCCGTTTCCGCGGTCCGTGCCGCCGGCAAGGCGGGCCAGGTTCAGGTCGTCGGTTACGACAACATCAACGCGATCAAGCCAATGCTCAAGGACGGTCGCGTGCTGGCTACGGCTGACCAGTTTGCTGCCAAGCAAGCCGTGTTCGGCATCGAAACCGCGCTGAAGATCATCAAGGGCGAAAAAGTCGACAGCGGTGCCAACGGCGTGATCGAAACACCGGTCGAGCTGGTCACCAAGTAAGTCATCTGGCGATACAACGGCGCTCGTCCGTCCGGGCGAGCGCGTGGAGATTCCTATGTCAGTTTCCGCTCCGAACGCTGTCCTCTCGGTCAGCGGTATCGGCAAGACCTATGCGCAACCGGTGCTCACCGGCATCGATCTGACGCTGATGCGCGGTGAAGTACTGGCGCTGACCGGCGAAAATGGTGCCGGCAAAAGTACCCTGTCGAAAATCATTGGTGGTCTGGTCACGCCCACCACTGGCCAGATGCAATTCCAGGGCAAGGACTACCGTCCGGGCAGCCGTACCCAGGCTGAAGAGCTTGGCGTGCGCATGGTCATGCAAGAACTCAATCTGTTGCCGACGCTGTCGGTTGCGGAAAACCTCTTTCTGGATAATCTGCCGAGCAGCGCTGGCTGGATCAGCCGCAAGCAATTGCGCAAGGCGGCGATCGAAGCCATGGCGCAGGTCGGCCTCGATGCGATCGATCCGGACACGCTGGTCGGCGAACTCGGTATCGGTCACCAGCAGATGGTCGAAATCGCGCGCAACCTGATCGGCGACTGCCACGTGCTGATCCTCGATGAGCCGACCGCGATGCTCACGGCGCGCGAAGTCGAAATGCTCTTCGAGCAGATCACCCGATTGCAGGCCCGTGGCGTTTCCATCATTTATATTTCCCACCGCCTCGAAGAACTGGCGCGCGTTGCACAGCGCATTGCTGTGCTGCGTGACGGCAATCTGGTCTGCGTCGAGCCGATGGCCAACTACAACAGCGAGCAACTGGTCACCTTGATGGTCGGTCGCGAACTGGGCGAACACATCGACATGGGGCCGCGCAAGATCGGTGCTCCGGCGTTGACGGTCACCGGCCTGACGCGTTCGGACAAAGTCCTCGACGTCTCCTTCGAAGTGCGTGCCGGGGAGATTTTCGGCATTTCCGGGTTGATCGGGGCAGGGCGCACGGAATTGCTGCGGCTGATCTTCGGTGCCGACACGGCTGACAGCGGAACCATCGCGCTCGGCTCCCCGGCCAAAGTTGTGAGTGTTCGCTCGCCAGTGGATGCCGTGCGCAATGGCATTGCCCTGATCACCGAGGATCGCAAGGGCGAAGGGCTGCTGCTCAGTCAATCGATCAGCGCCAACATTGCCTTGGGCAACATGCCGGAAATATCCAGTGGCGGGTTCATCAATGACGGCGACGAAATCTCTCTGGCGCAGCGTCAGATCGAGGCCATGCGCATCCGCAGTTCGAGCCCGACGCAATTGGTCTCGGAACTGTCGGGCGGCAATCAGCAGAAGGTCGTGATCGGCCGCTGGCTGGAACGCGACTGCTCAGTGCTGCTGTTCGACGAGCCGACTCGCGGTATCGACGTCGGCGCCAAGTTCGACATTTACGGTTTGCTCGGCGAACTGACCCGTCAGGGCAAAGCGCTGGTCGTGGTATCCAGTGACCTGCGCGAGTTGATGTTGATCTGCGACCGGATCGGCGTGCTCTCGGCGGGGCGCCTGATCGACACCTTCGAGCGCGACAGCTGGACCCAGGATGATTTGCTTGCCGCCGCATTCGCCGGCTACCAAAAACGTGATGCGTTGCTCAACGAAGCAGCGCCTAGGGATCTCCCATGAAAACTGCATCCTCTACCAGTAAACGTAGTGGCAATTTTTTCGGCCTGGGTACTTACCTGGGCCTGGCCGGTGCCTTGCTGGCGATGATTGCGCTGTTCTCGGTCCTGAGCAGCCATTTCCTCTCGTACAACACGTTCAGCACCCTGGCCAACCAGATTCCCGACCTGATGGTGCTGGCAGTGGGCATGACCTTCGTGCTGATCATCGGCGGCATCGACCTGTCGGTTGGCTCGGTGCTGGCGCTGGCTGCATCTACGGTCAGCGTTGCGATTCTCGGTTGGGGCTGGAGCGTTTTACCGGCAGCCCTGCTCGGCATGGCGGTAGCGGCTCTGGCCGGGACCATCACGGGCTCGATCACCGTGGCCTGGCGGATTCCGTCGTTCATCGTCTCCCTCGGCGTGCTGGAGATGGCCCGCGGTGTGGCCTATCAGATGACCGGCTCGCGTACCGCTTACATTGGTGATGCGTTTGCCTGGCTGTCGAATCCGATCGCGTTCGGTATTTCCCCCTCGTTCATCATCGCTTTGCTGGTGATTTTCATCGCGCAGGCGGTTTTGACCCGCACCGTTTTCGGTCGCTACCTGATCGGCATCGGCACCAACGAAGAGGCGGTGCGTCTGGCCGGGATCAATCCCAAGCCCTACAAGATTCTGGTGTTCAGCCTGATGGGTTTGCTGGCGGGCATCGCTGCGCTGTTTCAGATTTCGCGTCTGGAAGCGGCTGACCCGAACGCAGGTTCGGGCCTGGAGCTGCAAGTGATCGCAGCCGTGGTCATCGGCGGCACCAGCCTGATGGGTGGTCGCGGTTCGGTGATCAGCACTTTCTTTGGCGTGTTGATCATTTCCGTCCTCGCTGCCGGACTCGCACAGATTGGTGCGACGGAGCCGACCAAGCGCATTATTACCGGTGCGGTGATCGTCATCGCCGTGGTGCTCGACACCTATCGCAGTCAACGCGCCAGTCGCCGGGGCTGAACCATGGCAACGATCAAGGATGTAGCGGCACTCGCGGGCATTTCCTACACGACCGTGTCGCACGTGGTAAACAACACCCGCCCGGTGAGTCAGGAAGTGCGGCGCAAAGTGGAGGCGGCGATCAAGAGCCTCGACTACGTACCCAGTGCCGTGGCGCGCTCGCTGA
Organism: Pseudomonas sp. NDM; assembly: GCF_003105095.1. NCBI lineage: Bacteria > Pseudomonadati > Pseudomonadota > Gammaproteobacteria > Pseudomonadales > Pseudomonadaceae > Pseudomonas > Pseudomonas sp. NDM. The sequence goes on from NZ_QETJ01000003.1 coordinate 29,503, forward strand.
AAGCCAAAACCACGGCGACCATCGGCCTGCTGGTGCCCAACAGCCTCAACCCGTACTTCGCCGAATTGGCGCGGGGAATCGAGGATTATTGCGAGCGTAATGGCTACTGCGTGATCCTCTGCAACTCCGACGACAACCCGGAAAAGCAGCGCAGTTATTTGCGCGTGTTGCTGGAAAAGCGCATCGACGGCTTGATCGTTGCCTCCGCCGGCGGTGACAGCGGTCTGGCAGAAGGGCTGGCGGGCGTGAAGACGCCGATGGTGATCGTCGACCGTGGCCTGGAGGGTGTGAATGCCGATCTGGTGCGCATCGATCACGAATACGGCGCTTATCTGGCGACGCGCCACCTGCTTGAGTTGGGGCATCGCGACATCGCCACCATCGGCGGCCCGGCGAGCACCAGCGTGGCGCAAATGCGTCAGGCCGGTTATTGCCGGGCGCTGCAAGAGGCGGGAATCGAGGTGCGCGAAGAGCGCATGCTCGAAAGCGATTTCACCAGCACCGGTGGTTACAACGCCGCCGCACGGCTGCTTGAAAGCAATCCGCCGAGTGCGATTTTTGCCGGTAACGACATGATTGGCATCGGTGTGCTGCGTGCAGCGGCCGAACGTAACGTGCGGGTGCCGGCCGAGTTATCGGTGATCGGCTTCGATGACATTCAAATGAGTCGTTATGTCTATCCGGCGCTGACCACGGTCGGCCAGTCGATCCTGCAACTCGGCGAAATGGCTGCCGAAGTGCTCTTGCGAAGAATTGCTGCGCCTGATTCAGGTACCGAGCAACGCATCGTGACTCCCAGCATTGTCCTGCGCGAATCGACCGCGCCGCTGTCCGGCGTGTTCACCGAATATCGCTGAAACCGAATTGATGAGTAGTGATGTATGCCAGCAAATGTAGTGGTAATAGGCAGTCTGAACATGGACCTGGTCACCCGGGCGCCACGGCTGCCTCGCGGCGGTGAAACGCTGATCGGTCATACCTTCGCCACGGTTTCCGGCGGCAAGGGCGCCAATCAGGCAGTTGCCGCAGCGCGCCTGGGCGCGCAGGTGGCGATGATCGGTTGCGTCGGAAATGACGACTATGGTGTGCGGTTGCGCGATGCGTTGCTGGCCGAGCACATCGATTGCCAGGCTGTCAGCGTTGTGGAGGATTCCAGTGGCGTAGCGCTGATTGTGGTCGATGACAACAGCCAGAACGCCATCGTGATTGTCGCCGGTGCCAACGGCGCGATGACCCCGGCAGTGATCGACCGTTTTGATGCGGTGTTGCAGGCCGCCGATGTGGTGATCTGCCAGCTCGAGATTCCCGATGCGACGGTCGGACATGCGCTCAAGCGTGCGCGTGAACTGGGCAAAACCGTAATCCTCAACCCGGCGCCGGCCAGTCGCCCGTTGCCGGCAGACTGGTTCGCCGCCATCGACTATCTGATTCCCAATGAGAGCGAAGCAGCCGCATTGAGCGGTCTCTCTGTCGACTCGCTGCAGTCGGCAGAAACGGCCGCCACTCAATTGATTGCCATGGGCGCGGGCAAAGTCATCGTCACGTTAGGCGCGCAGGGTTCGTTGTTCGCCGATGGCAAAGGCTTCGAACATTTTCCCGCACCGACCGTGAAGGCGGTGGACACCACGGCGGCGGGCGACACCTTTGTCGGTGGTTTCGCTGCAGCGCTGGCCAATGGCAAGTCTGAGGCGGAGGCGATTCGCTATGGCCAGATTGCTGCTGCACTGTCGGTCACCCGTGCCGGTGCGCAACCCTCCATTCCAACCATGTCCGAAGTACAGGCGTTCAGACCCGCATGAAAAAGACTCCTCTGCTCAACGTCGCGCTGTCGCGACTGATCGCATCTCTTGGCCACGGTGACATGGTCGTGATTGGCGACGCCGGTTTGCCGGTGCCGCCGGGTGTCGAATTGATCGATCTGGCGCTGACCCATGGCATCCCTGATTTCGTCAGCACACTGAAAGTCGTGCTCAGCGAAATGCAGGTGGAAAGCCACGTGCTGGCCAAGGAGATCTTCGACAAGCAACCGACGGCACTGGCGGATCTGGACGCCTTGAACGAAGAGGGCGCCCTGGGCCGTAGGGATCTGCTCACCCACGAACAGTTCAAGGTGCTGAGCCGACAGGCCAGGGCGATCATTCGTACAGGAGAATGTCAGCCGTACTGCAACATCGTTCTGGTCGCCGGGGTTACATTCTGATTTCCGATTCACCTGCACAAGGAATGCGCCATGCAACGCTATGCTGAAAAACTTCATCAACTGATCCGGAGCCTGCTGCTTGTGTCCGTGCTAACTGCGACCGGCGCTCAGGCGGCGGAAAAAATCGACCTGATCATCGACACCGATCCTGGCGCTGACGACGTGGTCGCCTTGCTGTTCGCTCTGGCGTCGCCGGATGAACTGAATATTCGCGCGCTGACGACGGTGGCCGGGAATGTGCGCCTGGACAAGACTTCGCGTAACGCGCGATTGGCTCGCGAATGGGCAGGGCGCGAAGACGTACCGGTTTACGCCGGCGCGCCGAAACCGCTGATGCGCACGCCGATCTACGCCGAGAACATTCATGGCAAGGAAGGCTTGTCGGGCGTTACGGTTCACGAACCGAAAAAAGGCCTGGCGAAAGGCAATGCGGTCAATTATCTGATCGACACCCTTAAATCGGCCAAGCCACACAGCATCACCATCGCCATGCTCGGTCCGCAGACCAATCTGGCGCTGGCGCTGATCCAGGAGCCCGAGATCGTTCAGGGCATCAAGGAAGTGGTGATCATGGGCGGTGCGCATTTCAACGGTGGCAACATCACCCCCGTCGCCGAATTCAACCTGTTCGCTGATCCACAGGCTGCCGAGGTGGTGCTCAAGAGCGGGGTGAAGCTGACGTATCTGCCGCTGGACGTGACGCACAAGATCCTCACCAGTGATGCACGCCTGAAGCAGATTGCCGCGCTGAACAACAATGCGAGCAAGATCGTCGGCGACATTCTCAACGAATACATCAAGGGCGATATGGAGCACTACGGCATTCCCGGCGGCCCGGTGCATGACGCGACTGTTGTGGCGTACCTGCTCAAGCCTGAGCTGTTTACCGGTCGGACGGTCAATGTCGTGGTGGATAGTCGGGAAGGTCCGACATTCGGCCAGACCATTGTCGACTGGTACGACGGTCTGAAAGCACCGAAGAATGCGTTCTGGGTCGAAAATGGCGACGCCCAGGGATTCTTTGATCTGCTGACCGAGCGCCTGAAGCGCCTCAAATAAGTCCGCTGACCCGCAGGCCCCTGCCTGCGGGTTTCACTGGGCGTGTTCGGCCGATACGGTGGGGTATCGTTCGAATACCTGATTGATGAATTGCTGCGCCGCCTCGATTCCCAGCTCCTTGACCAACAGGTCGATGCCGATCAGCGCCAGCTCTTCCGTCGTACCAGGACTGTAAGAGCTGTGTCCGTCTGCCCATTTGGCTTTGATGTCGGCGTCGATGCTGAGGCTGGTCATGAGAAGGCTCGAAGGTCAGGGTGTCTGTTTTTCGAGTTAACCATTTTGCGCGGCGTTTGGCACTGCGACTTAGGCATGAGCGGAGTGCTATGCGACACTTGGTCTTTTACGGCCTACCAAGGACCCTGTTGTGCAGATCGATCTGAATACCCCTGACGGCCTCACGCTCGACGCTGTGCGCCAATTGCTCGCCTCGGGCAGCGACGACGAACATACTCAATTGCGCGTGACCAAGGGCGGCATCGCCTATTTGTCCAGCGTGACTGGCGGGCAGGATATCGACGGTCTGCTGTTTCGTCTTGAAACCTGGGCGAGGGGCTCGGGCTATGTCGGCAAGGTCGCGGCCAGCGATGAAGTCTGGGTCATGCAGATTTTCAACGCGCTCAGGGACAACTGGCCGAATCCGCCCTTTGACTACATCGACGTTTATTAAGCGTCGTTAATATTCAGTCACGATTGTTTGATGAGCCGGGCAGGGCAGCTCAGGCACACTCGGCATTTTTCCGCTCGTGGGGCAGGGCATGGCTCTGGCCGTGAAACCAAACGCCGAGCTGGCGGTCGCACGATCTCTGCTTAAACATTTGAAAACAAGGAGGCTTCATGCCTTTGAAGTTCGCGACACTGGGTGCACTTATGGCCGCTGCTCTATTGGCCGGTTGCAGCACAACCTCCAGCGAGTCGGCAAAGGAGCCCGTGGCGGCTGAATCTGGAAATAGCCGCTGCGAAGCATCGGCAGCACAATTTGCCGTTGGCAAGAAAGCATCCCCTGAGCTGCTGGATCAGGCGCGTGCCAAGGCTGGAGCGCAAAATGCGCGTTTCCTCAAGCCGAACGACATGATCACGCTGGAATATCGCTCCGACCGCCTGAACCTGAACACTGACAACAGCCTGGTGGTTACCCGCGTCAACTGCGGCTGAGCGCTTTTGTGTCAGGCATAAAAAACCCCGTCACCTGGACGGGGTTTTTTTAGTGCGCCGAGAAATTACTCTGGGCGAACCTGTGCAGCTTGCATACCCTTTTGGCCTTTCTCAGCCACGAAAGAGACGGTCTGGCCTTCTTTCAGGCTTTTGAAACCGTCGGATTCGATAGCTTTGAAGTGTACGAACAGGTCGTCACCGCCACCTTGAGGAGTGATGAAGCCGAAGCCTTTTTCATCGTTGAACCATTTAACGGTGCCGGTTTGGCGATTAGACATGGTGTATCTCCAAGAAACATATATTTTCAGTAGTACTGTGCTGCTCAGGCCAACTGGGCACACCCGGGTATCATAGTCGAAATGTTCGCTTTGGTAGCCCCCCGGACGTGCTGTTTGCCAATCAGTCGTGTTTTCTTTACCGCCTGTTTCTGCTGAAAGCCCCGGTTTGAAAGGCTTGCAGCGAAACGTAAAGACGATAAAAAAACCTGTAAAACCTGCATAAATCGTCCAAAAAGGCTCATTTCCAACACTTTTTTCGGCCTTTCAAGCGATCAGGATGCTCGGTTTTGTTATTTTTTCGCCGGGGTATTTGCCTTGCATTTGGCGATCTGACCAAGGGCTTTCTGCTGCAGTTCCGGAGCCGCCTTGTTGTCCATCAATGCCTGAATATCGCTGGCCGGATAGGACTTGATGGCGTCAGCACCGCAAGCGCAGTGCGATTTCGCTGCAGCAGCACCGATTTGTGGGGTGGCAGCCTGGGTGCATTGGGCCATGTACTTCTCGCGCTCGCCCTTCGGCCAGTCGGCATGGGCGCTCAGTGGCAGCAGCAGAACGACGGGGGCGACGGCGGCGAATAAGCTTTTCAGACGCATCGAGGATGCTCCTTGTGGGTCAATGTCTTGTTATCTGAGGGCGCAAAGGCCGATCAAGTTCAGCACTCTGGCATAAAAACGGACATTTGGCCTTCTGCCAAATCAGGGCGTGAGCGACCGCTCATCTGTGCTAGCATGCCGGGCTCAAGCGTTCTCAGGCTTCGGATGACCTTCAGTCCCGAAGCGGTCGGCGTGCGAATTTTTCCGATTTGAATCCCAGTCACTCTGGTTCGGTTTTCCGGTTGGCCGCAAGGCTCCTGCCGCTGTAAGGCAGGCGTTCGTCATTGAATGGCCTGGATCGGATCTTGTACTGGCTCATCCCAACCCACGTGACCTTTGGTAGGGGTCACCACTAGGAGAGGAGGCGCCATGCCAACTATTACTCTTCCCGACGGCAGTCAACGTTCATTCGATCACCCGGTTTCCGTAGCCGAGGTCGCCGCATCCATTGGTGCAGGCCTGGCCAAAGCCACGCTCGCCGGCAAGGTCAATGGCCAACTGGTCGACGCCAGCGACATCATCAGCAGCGACGCGACCCTGCAAATCATTACGCCAAAGGATGAAGAGGGGCTGGAGATCATTCGCCACTCTTGCGCGCACCTGGTCGGCCACGCGGTCAAGCAACTGTACCCGACCGCGAAAATGGTCATCGGCCCGGTCATCGACGAAGGCTTCTATTACGACATCGCCTACGAGCGTCCTTTCACGCCGGAAGACATGGCGGCCATCGAACAGCGCATGCAGCAGCTGATCGAGAAGGATTACGACGTCATCAAGAAAGTCACTCCGCGCGCCGAAGTGATCGAAGTGTTCAAGGCTCGCGGTGAAGACTACAAGCTGCGCCTGGTCGAGGACATGCCGAACGAACAGACCATGGGTCTGTACTATCACGAAGAATACGTCGACATGTGCCGCGGTCCGCACGTGCCGAACACGCGCTTCCTGAAATCCTTCAAGCTGACCAAGCTGTCGGGTGCCTACTGGCGCGGCGACGCCAAGAACGAGCAATTGCAGCGCGTTTACGGCACCGCCTGGGCTGACAAGAAGCAGCTGGCAGCTTACATCCAGCGCATCGAAGAAGCCGAGAAGCGCGATCACCGCAAGATCGGCAAGCGCCTGGGCCTGTTCCACACCCAGGAAGAATCCCCGGGCATGGTGTTCTGGCACCCGAACGGCTGGACTTTGTACCAGGTGCTTGAGCAGTACATGCGCAAGATCCAGCGTGACAACGGCTACCTTGAGATCAAGACCCCTCAAGTCGTTGACCGCAGCCTGTGGGAGAAATCCGGGCACTGGGCCAACTACGCCGACAACATGTTCACCACTCAGTCGGAAAACCGCGACTACGCGATCAAGCCGATGAACTGCCCGTGCCACGTGCAGGTGTTCAATCAGGGCCTGAAGAGCTACCGCGAGTTGCCGATGCGCCTGGCCGAGTTCGGTGCCTGCCACCGTAACGAGCCGTCGGGTGCTTTGCACGGCATCATGCGCGTGCGAGCGTTCACTCAGGACGACGCGCACATCTTCTGCACCGAAGAGCAGATGCAGGCCGAGTCCGCTGCGTTCATCAAGCTGACCATGGACGTCTATCGCGATTTCGGCTTTACCGAAGTCGAGATGAAACTGTCCACTCGTCCGGAAAAACGCGTTGGCTCCGACGAACTGTGGGATCGCGCTGAGGCCGCATTGGCTGCAGCCCTTGATTCCGCTGGCTTGCCATACGATCTGCAGCCGGGCGAGGGTGCTTTCTACGGTCCGAAGATCGAATTTTCGCTGAAAGATTGTCTCGGTCGCGTGTGGCAGTGTGGTACCTTGCAGCTCGATTTTAACCTGCCTGTCCGTTTGGGCGCTGAATACGTCTCCGAAGACAACAGCCGCAAACACCCTGTGATGCTGCACCGGGCGATCCTCGGCTCGTTCGAGCGTTTCGTCGGGATTCTGATCGAGCACTACGAAGGTGCTTTCCCTGCGTGGCTCGCGCCAACCCAGGCGGTGATCATGAATATCACTGATAAACAGGCAGATTTTGTTGCAGAGGTTGAAAAAACTCTCAACGAAAGCGGATTTCGTGCCAAGTCCGACTTGAGAAATGAAAAGATCGGCTTTAAAATCCGCGAGCATACTTTGCTCAAGGTTCCCTATCTTTTGGTTATCGGAGATAAGGAAGTCGAGATGCAGACTGTCGCTGTGCGTACTCGTGAAGGTGCTGACCTGGGCTCGATGCCCGTCGCCCGGTTCGCTGAGTTTCTCGCGCAAGCGGTTTCCCGGCGTGGTCGCCCAGATTCGGAGTAATTATTATTAAGCGTGAAATGAGACAAGATAAACGAGCTGCACCGAAAGCCCCGATCAACGAGAATATCTCGGCACGCGAGGTTCGGTTAATTGGCGCTGATGGCGAGCAGATTGGCATCGTCTCGATTGATGAAGCGCTTCGTATCGCTGAAGAAGCAAAGCTTGATCTGGTGGAAATTTCCGCCGACGCAGTCCCGCCTGTTTGCCGGGTGATGGACTACGGCAAGTCGATTTTCGAGAAGAAGAAGCAGATTGCCGCGGCGAAGAAAAACCAGAAGCAGATTCAGGTTAAAGAAATCAAGTTTCGTCCAGGGACGGAGGAAGGGGATTACCAGGTAAAACTGCGCAACCTGGTACGTTTCCTGAGTGACGGGGACAGGGCCAAGGTATCCTTGCGATTCCGCGGCCGTGAGATGGCCCACCAGGAGCTGGGGATGGAACTCCTCAAGCGAGTTGAACAAGACCTGCTCGAGTACGGTTCGGTCGAACAGCATCCTAAGATGGAAGGACGCCAGCTGATCATGGTCATCGCCCCGAAAAAGAAGAAGTAATCAACAGGGCACGGCAGGCCTTCTGATTATGTTTATCAACTGAATGCGGAGTATCCGAACATGCCAAAAATGAAAACCAAAAGTGGTGCTGCCAAGCGGTTTCTGAAAACTGCTAACGGCATCAAGCACAAGCACGCTTTCAAGAGCCACATCCTGACTAAAATGTCGACCAAGCGTAAGCGTCAACTGCGCGGTAGCAGCTTGCTGCATCCGTCTGACGTGGCAAAAGTCGAGCGCATGCTGCGCCTTCGTTAATTTAGTCAAGAATAGAGGAAGTAACTCATGGCTCGTGTAAAGCGTGGCGTCATTGCCCGTAAGCGTCACAAAAAAATTCTGAAACTTGCTAAAGGCTACTACGGCGCACGCTCCCGCGTATTCCGTGTTGCCAAGCAAGCGGTAATCAAGGCAGGCCAATACGCCTACCGTGACCGTCGTCAGAAAAAACGTCAGTTCCGCGCTCTGTGGATCGCTCGTATCAACGCTGGTGCTCGTGTTAACGGTCTGTCCTACAGCCGTTTCATCGCTGGCCTGAAAAAAGCGTCCATCGAGATCGACCGCAAGGTTCTGGCTGATCTGGCAGTGAACGAAAAAGCGGCGTTTGCTGCGATTGTCGAGAAAGCTAAAGCCACCTTGGCTTAAGTACCCCCGACAGTCACCCGGCCTCACCTCTGTGGGGCCAGGTGTTAAACGTCATAAATAGGGGAAGAGCCTTCAAGCTCTTCCCCTATTTTGTATCTGGAGTCTGTACATGGAAAACCTGGATGCGCTGGTCTCTCAAGCACTAGAGGCTGTGCAAAGCGCTGAAGATATCAATGCCCTGGAGCAAATCCGGGTTCAATACCTTGGCAAGAAGGGCGAATTGACTCAGGTGATGAAGACCCTGGGGAATCTGCCGGCCGAAGAGCGTCCGCAAGTCGGTGCGCTGATCAACGTTGCCAAGGAACGTGTTACAGGCGTTCTCAATGCGCGCATGGCCCTGTTTGAAGAAGCCGAACTGGCTGCCAAACTGTCCGCCGAATCCATCGACGTGACATTGCCGGGCCGTGGCCAGACCTCTGGTGGTCTGCATCCGGTCACCCGGACTCTGGAGCGTGTCGAGCAGTTCTTCACCCGCATCGGCTACGGCATCGCCGAAGGCCCAGAGGTCGAAGACGACTATCACAACTTCGAAGCGCTCAACATCCCAGGCCATCACCCGGCCCGGTCGATGCATGACACCTTCTATTTCAATGCCAACATGTTGCTGCGCACCCATACCTCGCCGGTACAGGTCCGCACCATGGAATCGAAGCAGCCGCCGATCCGCATCGTCTGCCCTGGCCGCGTATATCGCAGCGACTCCGATATCACCCATTCGCCGATGTTCCACCAGGTCGAAGGCCTGCTGGTTGATCGCGACATCAATTTCGCCGATCTCAAAGGCACCATCGAAGAATTCCTGCGGGTGTTCTTCGAGAAAGAACTGGCCGTACGTTTCCGTCCTTCGTACTTCCCGTTCACCGAGCCATCCGCTGAAGTCGATATGGAATGCGTGATGTGCAGCGGTAAAGGCTGCCGCGTCTGCAAGCAGACCGGCTGGCTGGAAGTGATGGGCTGCGGCATGGTTCACCCGAACGTGCTGCGCATGTCCGGCATCGACCCGGAAGAATTCTCCGGCTTTGCCTTCGGCATGGGCGTCGAGCGTCTGGCCATGCTCCGTTACGGCGTGAACGACTTGCGTCTGTTCTTCGACAACGACTTGCGGTTCCTCGCGCAATTTCGCTAGTCGTAACGAATTCTTAGGAGAGCAGGATGAAATTCAGTGAACAATGGCTGCGTGGCTGGGTTAGCCCGCAGGTAGATCGCGACGAGCTGGTTGCCCGTCTGTCGATGGCCGGTCTTGAGGTCGATAGTGTTACTCCGGCCGCCGGTGTATTCAGTGGCGTCGTGGTGGGCGAGGTGCTGAGCACCGAACAGCACCCGGACGCCGACAAGTTGCGCGTGTGCCAGGTCAGCAATGGCGTAGAAACCTTTCAGGTTGTGTGCGGAGCGCCAAATGTGCGCCCGGGCCTGAAGATTCCATTCGCCATGATCGGCGCAGAACTGCCGGGCGACTTCAAGATCAAGAAAGCCAAGCTGCGCGGCGTCGAGTCCAACGGCATGCTGTGCTCGCAAGCCGAGTTGCAGGTCGGTGAAGGCAACGACGGTCTGATGGAGCTGCCGGCCGACGCGCCAGTGGGCGAAGACTTCCGTGTGTACCTGGATCTGGAAGACGCCAGCATCGAGGTCGACCTGACCCCGAACCGCGGCGATTGCCTGTCCCTGGCCGGTCTGGCCCGTGAAGTCGGCGCGCTGTACGCCGTGCCGGTAAGCCGCCCTGCGGTGGCTGCGGTTGCAGCGGTGCACGACGAAGTGCGTTCGGTCGAGGTGCTGGCGCCAGCCGCCTGTCCACGTTACTTGGGGCGGGTCATCCGTAACGTCGACCTGTCGAAGCCAACCCCGCTGTGGATGGTTGAGCGTCTGCGTCGCGCTGACGTACGCAGCATCGACGCTGCGGTCGACATCACCAACTATGTGATGCTCGAACTGGGTCAGCCGCTACACGCCTTCGATCTCGCCGAAATCAATGGCGGCATTCGTGTGCGCATGGCGGAAGAGGGCGAGAAACTGGTGCTGCTCGACGGGCAGGAAGTCAGCCTGCGTAGCGATACGCTGGTGATCGCCGACCACACTCGTGCGCTGGCGATCGCTGGTGTCATGGGTGGCGAGCACAGCGGCGTTTCCGCAACCACGCGTGATGTGTTCCTCGAATCTGCGTTCTTCGATCAGATTGCAGTGGCTGGCAAGGCACGTTCCTACGGCCTGCACACCGACGCGTCGCATCGTTACGAGCGCGGGGTTGACTGGCAGCTGGCCCGTGAGGCCATGGAACGAGCCACTGGCCTGCTGCTGGAAATCACCGGCGGCGAAGCTGGCCCGATCATCGAGGCCGTCAGCGAGCAGCATCTGCCGTCGATCGCGCCGATTACTCTGCGTGCCCAGCGCATCACTCAGATGCTCGGCATGGAAATGGATTCAGCACAGGTCGAGCGTCTGCTCAGCGCCCTGGGCCTGAACATTACCGCTGACGGAGAAGGGCAGTGGCGCGTCGAAGTGCCAAGCCATCGCTTCGATATCAGTCTCGAAGTCGACCTGATCGAAGAGCTGGCTCGTCTGTACGGCTACAATCGTCTGCCGGTTCGCTACCCCCAAGCGCGTCTTGCGCCACAAGCCAAGGCCGAAGCGCGTAGCGATCTGCCTGAGCTGCGCCGGTTGCTGGTCGCCCGTGGTTATCAGGAAGCGATCACCTACAGCTTCATCGATCCGAAGCAGTTCGAGCTGTTCAATCCAGGCGTCGAGCCGCTTTTGCTGGCCAATCCGATCTCCAACGACATGGCTGCCATGCGTTCGTCGCTGTGGCCAGGTCTGGTCAAGGCTCTGCAGCACAACCTCAACCGCCAGCAGGACCGTGTGCGTCTGTTCGAGAGCGGCCTGCGCTTCGTCGGTCAGCTTGAAGGCTTGAAGCAGGAGCCGATGCTATCCGGGGTTGTCTGCGGTAGCCGCTTGCCGGAAGGCTGGGCGCAGGGTCGCGATACCGTCGACTTCTTCGATGTGAAGGCCGATGTTGAAGCGGTACTGGGTTTCGCCGGTGCCCTGGACTCGTTCACCTTCGCACCGGGCAAACACCCGGCGCTGCATCCGGGTCAGACTGCGCGCATCGAGCGTGACGGTCGTGAAGTAGGCTTTATCGGTGCTATTCACCCTGAGCTGTCGAAAACACTGGGTCTGGATCGTCCGGTATTCGTCTTCGAGCTGGTTCTGGCGGAAGTGGCGCTCGGTAAAATGCCGAAATTCCACGAGTTGTCGCGCTTTCCTGAAGTGCGTCGTGACCTTGCACTGATCGCGCACAAAGACGTCGCGGCCTCGGCTGTGCTGGACGTAATCCGTGAAAATGCAGGCGAATGGCTCACAGAGCTCAGGCTGTTTGACGTGTATCAGGGTAAAGGTATTGATCCTGATAGAAAAAGCCTTGCAGTCGGCTTGACCTGGCAGCATCCATCGCGCACTCTTAATGACGATGAGGTGAATTCGACGACGCAAAATATCCTCACCTCGCTCGAACAAAGGTTGAACGCCACGTTAAGGAAGTGACGTATGGGGGCTTTGACGAAAGCTGAGATGGCGGAACGTCTGTATGAAGAGCTGGGCCTGAACAAGCGGGAAGCCAAGGAATTGGTTGAACTGTTTTTCGAGGAAATCAGGCACGCTCTTGAAGACAACGAGCAGGTCAAATTGTCCGGTTTCGGCAATTTCGACCTTCGGGACAAACGCCAGCGGCCTGGCCGCAACCCGAAAACGGGGGAAGAAATCCCGATCACGGCTCGCCGTGTGGTCACCTTTCGTCCAGGGCAGAAGTTGAAGGCCCGAGTTGAGGCTTATGCTGGAACCAAGTCATAACGACGAACTACCCGTCATCCCGGGCAAACGCTACTTCACCATCGGTGAAGTCAGCGAGCTGTGTGCCGTAAAGCCACACGTGCTGCGCTATTGGGAGCAGGAGTTTCCTCAGCTCAACCCCGTCAAACGCCGCGGAAACCGCCGGTATTATCAGCGCCAGGACGTGCTGATGATCCGGCAGATCCGCGCGCTCCTTTACGATCAGGGTTTCACCATCGGCGGCGCGCGTCTGCGCCTCTCCGGCGACGAAGCCAAAGACGACACCACCCAGTACAAACAGATGATTCGGCAGATGATTGCCGAACTGGAAGATGTGCTTGTGGTGCTCAAGAAATAAAAAGCTGCGTTTGAATACTTCCAGTTTTCAAAAGCTTGCGATATATTCTTGAGCGTTCTTCGAGGTGGAGAACGAAATGCAACATCAGTCGGGGCGTAGCGCAGTCCGGTAGCGCACTAGCATGGGGTGCTAGGGGTCGAGTGTTCGAATCACTCCGTCCCGACCATATTTTTCAATGACTTAGGCCAATGTTCAAAGCATTGGCCTTTTTCATGTGCGTGGGATTTGCGAATGGAGTCGAGTCATGGATAAGGCGTTCAAACAGCCAATGTTTGTTGTTGGGCTGCCACTTGCAATTTGCGGCTTTGTTTTCGGCCTTAATGGTCTTCTCGTCAGCGGAACCTTTGCGTACGTCGCGCCGGGCCTATTGATACCTGGCTTGGCTTTCATGTTGATAGGTTGGCTGCAACGCAATAAATGATTTATCGGACACTCGGCCTCGTCGTTGCACGGGGCTTTTTCATGTCCGCTCGTCGAGCAGATCGCACTCCGAATCCGCGCACCTTCTCTCAACAATAAGCGCAGCCCCTGCGCCACTGACGGGAGAGAATGATGATCGACGACAACAACGGCCCGGAAGCGCCATATCCGGGACCAGGCGAGCAAACACCTGACTCTGGCGAGGGTCATGACTCCGGTCTGGAGCAAGCTGACTCTGAGCCAAAGCAGGGTACCGACGAACGACCAGAGGACTGGAATCCGCCACCCGGAAATCCTGGCTCTGATCAAGATGCCCAGACAGGCCGAAATAACGGCGGCGCGAAATAGCCGCCATCAATCGATATCGACCCGGCCATCGCGCCGGGTTTTTATTGCCATCGAACATGCTACCAACGTAGCCGGGATGGATAGGGATATGGTCATCTAGGCTTCAGGGGCGAAGGCGAGCGGCGCCGGCGGCTGGATGCTTCGATCCAGGCGCCGGCAACAAGCATGTTCACTCTACGATGCAAATCCAGCGGTGATTGTATCGGTAAGGTGCGCGGGTGAAATGGACGTCTGAGACCATCTTCATGCCGCGCTCTTGAAGCGCTTCGGTCAGTTGTACGAGTGTCTCTGCCTGGATAGTCATTGCTGTCACCTCGTCAGATTTACTACGTTCATAATTCTTGACCGAGAGATCAGCCGGCTAATTCATTTTTTCTACGGTGATCATTGAACGTGTGTGATCAGAGGCGCTGTGCTTCTTCGTGCCTGCGATCTCAGCCCATTCAAGCCCGAAGCGCCCCAAATACTTCCTCAGCCGATCAGCATCATTGGGCTGCGCTTTGATCTGCCGGGAAACACCGAACAGCTGTCGACCGGCATCCGACAGACTATTTGCCTGTCGGCACACCTCAAGAACTGCCTTCAGTTGCAAACGGTCGAACAAGTCCATCTTCTCGCCATCTCCCGGCAACTCGTCTGACACCGCAGTGGGTTGCGCCAGGCCCCACGCATACCGCAATCGATCAATCTCATCGTCTACCTGCTCTTCATCGATGCGCCCGCTGTCGGCCAAAGTCGCCATCCGCGTGATTGATGCGGACAGTTCGCGAAAGTTGCCCAGCCACGCTGCTTCACGTGAGCTGGCGAAGTCCAGGTAGCGCCGGCGCGCTTCGAGATTGAAGCGCACCCGTTGCCCATGTTCGCGAGCGTGGCGTTCCAGTTCGAAGTCGATGTTCGGCTCGATATCTTCGCGGCGGCCGGCGAGGCCGGGCAGGTCGAACGTCCACAGGTTGATCCGAGCGTACAGGTCTTCGCGAAACATTCCCTCGGCGACTCGGCTGCGCAAGTCGCGGTGGGTGCCGGCGATGATCAGGAAATCACTCTCCACTTCCTTGTCCGAACCCAGCGGGAAGAAGCGTTTCTCTTCGATGGCCTTCAACAGCATTGCTTGTTCGTCTGCGCCAAGCTCGCCGATCTCGTCGAGAAACAACATTCCACCATTGGCAGCGCGCAGCAGGCCTTCGCGAGCGTTCTGTGCGCCGGTGAAGGCACCTTTGACGTGACCAAACAAGGCAGACATTGCGCCGTCGCCCCGCAGGGTGGCGCAATTGACTTCGACAAAGCGTCCCTGCATCTGATGGCGATTGCGTTTGAGTTCGTAGATGCGTCGGGCCAGGAAGGATTTGCCGGCGCCGGTCGGGCCAATCAGCAACATTGGTGCTCTGGAGCGCACCGCTACGCGCTCGATCTGCTCAATGGAGCGGTTAAATGCAGCGTTGCGCGTGGCGATACCGGACTTTAAAAACTCCAGGCCTTCGAGGCGCTTGCTGGCGAAGCGTGAGGCGATGCGATCATAGCGCGACAGGTCGAGATCGATCAGCGCATGGGTGCCGCAGGCGGGCTCGTTATCGCTGTTGCGCTTGGCGGGGGAGGTCTGGATCAGTCTGGCCGGCAGATAGCGCGCTTCGGTGAGCAGGAACCAGCAGATCTGCGCGACGTGGGTGCCGGTGGTGATGTGTACAAGGTAATCCTCGGTCTCAGTGTCGAAGCTGTAAGCAGTGGTGAAATCGTGCAGGGCGCCGTAGACCTCCTCGAAATCCCAGGGATCGCGCAGCGACATTGGATGCAGGCGCACTTCGGTGCCTGGAGATGTCTGCTGAATATCAACAGTAATGCGCTCCGCGAGGCTCACGTCGCGGGCATCGAGGCCGTGGATCAGTTCAAGTCGATGAATCGGCAGATCTGTTTGCTGGCACAGGCCTACTGTGGGGCGCCAGTGACGCCAGCGGTTGCCAGCTTTGTTGACGCGATCGAGGGTGGCTCCGATAAATCCGATGGCGACCGTGCGTTTGCTGGACATGCTTATCTCATAAGATAAATGACGATATTCAATGATAATTTTCCAAGGCGTGTTTGTCTCTGATGGGTTTCAAGTCGCCAGTTACAATTCAGATAAACCGTTCAAAAACATAGAGTTAGAAGATATGTAGAGAGAAAGTCATGAGCTGGCACAGCGGCTGCAATGCTGATGGAAACGAACAGGACAACAAAACATGAAAGATCAGAGCTACCAGCTTCTAGAAGTCGCCAACGGCAAACCAATCAAACTGTGGACCGAAGGCGTCCCGGTTGAAAACGAAGCCCGCGCACAGTTGATGAACACGGCGAAAATGCCATTCATCTTCAAGCATCTGGCGGTGATGCCCGATGTGCACCTGGGCAAGGGATCAACCATCGGCAGCGTAATTCCAACGGTTGGCGCGATCATTCCGGCTGCCGTGGGCGTCGACATTGGTTGCGGCATGATCGCTGCGCGCACGTCGCTGACCGCAGCCGATTTGCCTGACAACCTGCACGGGTTGCGCAGTGCCATTGAACAGGCGGTTCCCCATGGCCGCAGTTTGAGTCGTTCGCGGCGAGACAAAGGCGCTTGGGACGAGATTCCGCAGCAAGCCGATCAGGCTTGGGCGGGCTTGCAGCCGCGCTTCAAATTGATCACCGACAAGTATCCGAAACTGGCCCACACCAACAACCGTGGGCACTTGGGAACTCTCGGTAGCGGCAACCACTTCATCGAAGTGTGCCTGGATGAAGCCAACCGGGTGTGGTTCATGTTGCACAGTGGTTCGCGTGGTGTCGGCAACGCCATCGGCAACCTGTTCATCCAGATGGCCCAAGCAGATATGCGTCAGCACATCGCCAACCTGCCGGACCGTGACCTGGCCTATTTCGAAGAAGGCAGCCGACATTTTGATGACTATGTGGAGGCGGTGGGCTGGGCGCAGGATTTCGCCAGACAGAACCGCGAACTGATGATGTGCGCGGTGATCCAGGCCACGCGGCAGATTATCCGCAAGCCGTTTGAAGTCGCGCTGGAGGCGGTCAACTGCCATCACAACTACGTGCAGAAGGAGCGGCATTTTGGTCATGACGTACTGATCACGCGCAAGGGCGCGGTGTCGGCGAAGAAAGGTGAACTGGGGATTATTCCGGGCTCGATGGGCGCGAAGAGCTTCATTGTCCGCGGTCTCGGCAATGAAGAATCGTTCAGTTCCTGCAGCCACGGCGCCGGACGCACCATGAGCCGCACCAAGGCCAAGAGCACGTTCACTGTCGCCGACCAGATTCGCGCCACCGCCCATGTGGAATGCCGCAAGGACGAGGCGGTGATCGACGAAATTCCGATGGCCTACAAGGACATCGACAAAGTCATGCACGCCCAGCGCGAGCTGGTGGAAGTGCTGCACACCTTGCGTCAAGTGGTGTGCGTCAAAGGATAAGGGACTGCAGTGCTGGTGAGAGCGCTTACCGATGGCATCGTGCGGCACTGCACTGGTTTATCGCGGGCGAACCGAGCCGCGAAGTACCAACATTACTCAGAACTCAGAAAGACTCGCGGCGGCTGGATCGGTACCTTAGTGACACTGTCGTGCTGTACGCGTAAGGAAGTGCAATGACACAGGATGTAATTGAACTGGACGGCGCGATCGGCGGCGGCCAAGTGTTGCGCAGTGCGCTGAGCCTGTCGATGGTGACAGGCCGGGCGTTTCGCATTGGACAGATTCGCGCCAGACGCAGCCGTCCGGGACTGTTGCGGCAGCATCTGACAGCCGTAATGGCGGCGGCGGAGGTTTGTGGTGCACGGATCTGCGGGGCGCATTTGGATTCGCAGGCCTTGAGCTTCGAACCGGGCGTAATCCGCGCAGGCGATTTCAAGTTCGCCATCGGCACGGCGGGCAGTTGCACGCTGGTTCTGCAGACGTTGCTGCCAGCCCTGATGCGGGCACCGCAGGCCAGTCGAGTGACGATCTCCGGTGGTACGCACAATCCGCTGGCGCCCCCGACTGATTTCCTCTCGCGCAGTTGGCTACCGCTGCTGCGGCGCATGGGCGGCGATGTCGAGCTGGACTTGCTGCTTCATGGTTTTGTCCCGGCCGGCGGTGGTGAGATTGCAGTTCGAGTGCAGCCTTCGAACCTGATGCGACTGGATCTGTGTGAGCGCGGGGAGGCGATTTCACGACAGGCTTTGGCGCTGACTGCCGGACTTGCGCCTACCGTTGCTCAGCGCGAACTCAGTCATGTGGCCAAGCGTTTGAACTGGCCATCGGATGCGCTGCAACACGTGACAATTGATCCGGCACGCGGTCCGGGAAATGTGTTGTTGTTGGAATATGCTTTTGAGCACGTGACTGAAGTGTTCAGCGCGTTTGGCCGGGTGTCGTTGCGTGCCGAGAAGGTAGCCGATGCCGCGATCAATCAGGCAGCCGATTGGTTGCGCAGTGATGCCGCGGTAGCTGAACATCTCGCCGATCAGTTGTTGTTGCCAATGGCGCTGGCCGGCGGCGGATCGTTCACCACGCCGCGTATGACGGATCATCTGCGCAGCAACATTGAAGTCATCCAGCTGTTTTTGCCGGTGCGTATCGATTGCCAGGAGGAGGGCAGTGATCGCTTGCGCCTGGAGATTTTACCAACCGATTAGCAGCGTCCTGCAATCCTGAAGGCATTTGCAAACGTTGACCGAGAGCGCCGCTAGCCTTCAGCCATTAGCACATCCGACCTAATTGCCCCAGTTCCGGCTCGACTTTAAAGTCGTTTCGCTTGGCAGCTTATTGCCAGAATTTCTCCGGTATGAAAATCAAAAAGGTCGATCTGCAATGAACTCATCAAGGACTATCCCGGTTCTCGCTTTATTCGCAACATTGGCGCTCGCGGTCACTGGATGCCAGACCGTCAAGCCGGGAGAGAGCGATCTCAAGAATCGAGCACAGACCACCATCGGCAAACCCGTTATCAAGGTTTCCAACATTCGCAGCGACTTCAATACAACCTTCTACACCGCTCAAACCGAAGGTGGTGAATACACGTGCGAGCTGCCAAGCGGCCCGATGGTTGCTCTGGGTTCCATGGGCATGGGGCTGGGTGCTCAATGCACCAAGCAATGACGAAGCAGTTCTCTCAGAACTGAAAAAAAAAGGCCAGTGTCGATGACATTGGCCTTTTCGTTTATCGAAGACTCTACTGAGCGGGTTTTTTCTCAAGATCTTCGGAGTCGCTCGACGTCGCCGCATCCTTTTCCGTCTCATGCGGCTCTGAGCCCGCGTTGGCGCCTGACGACTCTTCGCCTTTCTTGTTTGCCTTCTCATCATGATCGCGAGAGCTTTCTGCGTGATTGACGCCGGGCAGGGCGGTGGCAGGGGTGGCGGCACCCGCTGTCGTTTCGGCTGCCCAGCCATGGAGCGGGCCGATCAAGCACAGGCTGAAGAACGACAGGGCGAGAATTTTCTTGTTCATCTCGTGGGCCTTCTACTTGGGGATGTACTGCTTTGGATAGGCCCGCCTGCCAAAGGTGCGCGGTAGTGGACGAGCGGCGAAGCCTGTTTTGTGCTCTCCCTGATAAAAAATCTCTCGACAGCAGGCAAATTGCTGGCCCCCAGAGGTAACTCGCCCCGGCAAAATCGCCTTTTTTCAAAAGGTTAGGTTGGCTATATGCGGACGATTGTCATCACCGTTGCGACGCTTTCCCTGGCTTTGATCGCTTCGGGAGTGCAGGCGAGAGAGTTGAGCAAGGGCCATCGCTTTGCCTGCACCTGGGGCTCGGACATTGCTGCCGGTGCGCAGCAATCCAAGCTGTCCGGCGTTTCGCTGTACGGCGCTCGCAAGCAATTGCAGGTTCGCCGATTTCAGCAGCCCTGGATGCGCATGACGGCAATGGGGATTACCGAGCAGACCTATAACAGCAGTTCGAAGCTCAAACCGGCAGCGGTCAAGCAGACCTATTATGAACAATGCGTGCGCCACGAATTGGCCCGGCGCTGATGCTTTTTCACCGAAGCTGTTTACATGATTCAGGAGTCGCGAGAACCCTTGCCCAGCGCCGGCCCCGCAATCCGCGGCAACGGTTTGGTCTGCATCAACGCATCCAGAGCCTTGCGATAACCCTGGCCACCCAGGGCCATGCTGTTGTTGTGCGTCGCCCCGGGCACCAGGAGCAGGCGTTTGGGCTGCTCAGCGGCATTGAACAATTGTTCGCTGAAGCGCGGCGGCACAAAGGCATCAGCCATGCCATGCACCACCAGCAGCGGCATGTGAATATCGGCAATCTTGTCGATGGAGTCGAATTTCTGCGACAGCAACCAGCGCACCGGTAGCGAGGTCTTCGCCACGGCGGCGGCCACATCGGCCAGCGAGGTGAAGGTCGATTCAATGACCAGCCCGCGCACCGGCAGAGGCGTGTGGTTGCGCGCGGCATTCTTCCCAAGCTCAGCGGCCAGATCGATCGCCACTGCGCCACCGAGAGAATGGCCGTAGATCAGGCGCTTGTTTGGATCGGGTTGCAGCAGCTGGAAGCGCTCCCAAGCTACGCGGGCATCTTCATAAACGCTGCTCTCGGATGGTAAATCGCCCTTGCTCTGGCCGAACCCGCGATAGTCGATAGCCAACACCGAATAACCCGCCGCGCGCAGCTGTTCGATGCGGAACAATTGCCCGGTCAGGTTCCAGCGCACGCCATGCAAATAAAGGATTGCCGGGGCATTGGCACGTTCCGCCGGCCACCACCAGGCATGGATGTTCTGCCCGGCCTTGAAGCTTTTCGGTTGCAGATCGAGTTCCTGAACGCTGCCGGGCAGACCACGATACCAGCCCGCGGTGCCGGGTTCGATGCGGAACAGCAGTTTGCGCTCAGTGTGTTCCAGCACGGCACAACTCGTCGGCACGCCAACGACCAGCGCAGCCATCAAGGCAAACACCAGGCGGCGGCGTCGCAGACGAGTCAGGAAGGACAGGGACATTAATCGTTTCACCACGGCGCAGACAAAGAACGCTTTTTACCAGATGCCTCGGTCTGCGCGTGACTGTTTTTCGACCACCGTGCATGTGCAACGATTACAAGATGCTGCAATCGCTCACGCCACCTGCAGCACGATCTTGCCGATATGGTCGCCGCCCTCCATGCGGGCATGGGCCTTGGCCGCTTCAGCGAGCGGGTAAACCTTGTCGATGATCGGCAGGCAGCGCCCGGCGGCGAGGGCAGGCCACACCTGGTCGCGCAATTGATCGGCGATCGCGGCTTTCTCCGCAGCGGTACGCGCGCGCAGCAGCGATCCGGTGACCACCGCGCGTTTGCCGAGGATCGCCAACAAATCAACGTCATTGGCGCGGGCGCCGCCGAGGAAGCCGAGCATTACCAGACGCCCGTCCATTGCCAAGGCACTGATGTTGCCGTTCAGATACGAGCCACCCATGATGTCGAGAATCACGTTCACGCCCTGATCTGCCGTCTTCTCGGCAATGACCTTGGCGAAATCTTCTTCCCGATAGTTGATCGGTTGTCCGCCCAGCTGACTGATTGCCGCGCATTTTTCAGCGCTGCCAGCGGTAGCGAACGCCTCAATGCCGAATTCACGACAGAGCATCAGCGCGGTGGTGCCGATGCCGCTGGTTCCGCCGTGAATCAGCACGCGCTGGCCGGCCTTGGCACCGCCGAGGCCGAACAGGTTGGCCCATACGGTGAAAAAGGTTTCCGGAATCGCGGCGGCCTGGACCCAATCGATTCCGTCCGGCACGGGAAGCGTTTGCCCGGCTGGAACCGCGCAATATTCGGCGTAGCCGCCGCCATTGGTCAGCGCGCAGACGCGATCGCCGACTGCGAACCGCGTTACTCCGGCCCCCAGTGCAACCACTTCGCCAGCCACTTCCAGGCCGGGAATCGGGTCCATGCCGGGTTTCATCGGATACTTGCCGGCACGCTGCAGGGCGTCCGGGCGATTGATACCGGCGGCGTGAACGCGGATCAGCACTTGGCCTTCGGCAACGGTTGGCAGAGGCACGCGCCTGGCTTGCAATACGTCAGGGCCGCCTGGTTCAGTGATTACGATACGGGTCATTTCATTGGGCAGTGACATGTCGATTCCTGTGAAAAAGGTCGTGTAGATGGGAGCGCCGGCAGTGCGCAATGATTCCCTTCAGTTCGCCGCGCAACGGGTTTCAGTCGCAGAGGGCAGCCAGCGCATGGCTTGCTCCAGCAGCAGAGCCACTACTATTGCGCCTGCTGCGATCACAAACAGCAGCGTGTGCTGCCCACCCGAAGCGTTGAACAGTGCGGAATAGGCAAACCCGGCCAGCGCCTGAAAGGTGGCGAACGACACGGTGGCGCGGCTCCAGGCAATCTGCTGGCGGTGATGGGATGGCACCAGTTCATGCACCCGGGCCAAGGCCAGCGGCACAATGCCCGGCGGGAACGAGCCGAGAATCACCGCCAGTAAAGCCAGTGCCAGAAACGAATGAAAGACGGCCAGCAAACCGAGGGCAATGGCTTGCACTACCAGCACCACGCGAATGCCAGTGCGTGCGCCAAGCTGGTCGGCCAGAAAACCGTAAGTCACTGGCCCGACAATCGCCCCCAGCCCATACATGACCCAGACCATTGCGCCGGTATGTGCCCCCGCGCCCAGTCCGCGAGCTACGTAATCCACCAGAAACACCATGGCGGGCACGAGGCCGGCCGCCATGAACGCGTATTGAGCGAACAACAGGTAAACGCCCGGCGGGGTCGGCTCATCAGCCGACGTTGTGTGTGCAGCCACAGGATGCGCGGTATCCGCAGGCCAGCCGAACCAGCTCAGCGCGGTCAGCAACAGCGCCAACGCGCCCAGTCCCAGCCAGGTGGCCTGCAAGCCGAGGCTCAGCAGCGGCGGCACGAGGGTTCCCGAGCCGGCAATCCCGAGGCCGATGCCAAGGAAGATTGCGCCACTGGCCAAACCTCTGCGCGCCGCCGGAACGTGGGGCAGCACGGTTGCCGCCACCAGCACCATGATCGCGCCACCGGCAATGCCGGACAGCAAACGCCAGCCGAAGAACCAGCTCACCGACAGCGGATAAGCACAGGCAAAAAATGCTCCCGTGACCGCCAGCATCATCAAGCGCAAGGCATTGCGATTACCCAAACGATGAGCCATGGGCCGCCCGAGCAGGGCGCCGATCAAGTAGCCGACCAGATTGGCCGCGCCGAGGTAGACGACATCGTTGGCCGAAAACCACTGCGCCTGAATCAGCGAAGGGATCAATGGCGTGTAAGCGAAACGCGCCAGGCCAATGCTCACCAGACTGGCGCAAAGTCCGGCGAAGATCGGCAGCCAGATGCCGGAAGAGTTTGCAGTACGCATGATAGCGATCTCATCAGAGGTGTATGGCGCTCAGCTTATCGGCTATCGTTGCTGCGTATACGCAGCGATTAAGCGGCAGAGTGATGCAAAAATGCTTCTGGGAGAGCCGGCATGAATTGGGATGATGCGCGAGTATTTCTGGCGGTCTGCAGGGAGTCGACCTTGCGCGGTGCGGCGCGTGTTCTGGGCGTTGACCAAGCCACTGTTGGACGGCGCATCACCGCGCTGGAAAAGTCTTTGAGCGCGACGCTGTTCCTGCGCACGTCTGACGGCTATGCGTTGACGGCCGTAGGTGAAGCTGCACTCAAAAGCGTGGAAAAAATGGAGCATTCGGCGCTGGAACTGGAGCGGCACATCCACGGGCTGGATGACCGGCTGACCGGTAATGTACGGATCAGCACCACTGACTCGCTGGCCATCGACTTCATCATCCCGGCGATGGCACGCCTGCATGATCAGCATCCGGATGTGCAGATCCAGCTGGATGCGTCGACGCAGATTCTCAGTCTGGCCAAGCGCGAGGCGGATATCGCGGTGCGCAATACCCGGCCGGATAACCCCGATCTCATCGCCCGGCGAATCGCCCGTTGGCCTGTAGGACTTTTCGCTGCGCAGGCCTATGTTGATCGCAACGGCGAACCGCAGCCGGGCAGTGCTTTCGAAGGCCACGATCTGGTGGTCTATCAGCCGTATTTGCAGAGCAAAAAAGACCTCACGCTGGTTTCCGAGCCGTTAGGCCGAGGGCGCATTGTTGCCACGCTCAGTTCCAGCCTTTTGGTGCGTCGCTCCCTTGCTGCCGGCCTCGGCGTAGGGGAGATCCCGGTGTACATGGGCGAGCGCGACGGCCTGGTCAGACTCTGGCCGGAGCGGACCCGGCCGTTACCGTATGAAGTGTGGCTGGTCACCCACGCCGACCTCCGTCACACCGCGCGGGTACGTGCGGTCATCGAGCAAATCGTTGAGGCTTTTGCGCTGGAAAACCAATAGTGGATTCAGGGTTTTGCCGAGGCTACAACGTCTGACGAAACAGCCTACGTCCGAGGCAGAATGGGCCGGCTTGTCGTCGCCAGTGATGAATTCTATTGTGACTGCAGTTCGATGCAGACCTCAGGCCTGCATCGAAACGAAGCGCCAGGGAAGGCCTCGGTAGCCACACAAAGGTATCGAATTGAAAATCAGGGAAGTGAATCAATATGCAGTCACGGACAGATCGGACGCAGGTCGGGATAGGCAAATCATGAGCACCTTAAGCCGCGAAGAATTCGATGCCAGGATAGAAACCATCGAGACGAGAATGGACGGTCGCGTAGCAGAAATGCGCGCCGACATTCGCGGGTTCCTCGCTGCTCAGGCAGAGCAGAACAAGGTCTATCTTGAACGGGACAGGGCCCTACAGGAACGGGACAAGCGTTATGACCTGATGTGGATGGGCGTGCAGAAAATTGCCGACGAATCGCGGGAAGCGATCAGGCAGGCATCAACGGTAAAGGCCAACTATTGGGCTGCCACCACCGTGCATTTCCTCGGCGTGGCTTCGTTGCTGGTAGGCGCGCATTTCGCCAATCAGGCGGCGGTGTTGACCACAATACAAACCACGCTGGCGGCGATTCAGATTGGCAAGGAGGTGTCCGTCCCCCAACCAGTCGCACGACCCACAACGGTGCCGCCGCAATGAAAAACGGCCTTCATTGGAAGGCCGTTCTGCATCGCGCCAAATCATGGCATTTCAGGCAACTCCTGTGGGCGCAGGTCGAACACCAGCACTTCGGCATCGACACCGTTGCTCAACGTAAGCAGCTGTTCTTCGCGAACCCGCACACCGTCGCCTTCCTGCAGGGACTGGCCGTTGAGTTCGACGCTGCCACGCGCAACGTGCACGTAGGCGTAACGATTGGCCGGCAATTTCAGCGTGGCACTTTCCTTGCCGTCGAATAACCCGGCATAGACCCGCGCATCCTGGCGGACCTTCAGAGAGCCGTTTTTACCGTCCGGCGAGATGATCAATTGCAGGCGACCGCGTTTTTTCTCCGCGCTGAAGTGCTCCTGCTGATAGCGCGGTTTGGCGCCACTGACATCCGGCACGATCCATATTTGCAAAAAGTGTACGGGCTTGGCGGCTGAGTGGTTGAACTCACTGTGCGCCACGCCACTGCCAGCACTCATCAATTGCACATCGCCGGGGCGGATCACCGAGCCAGTACCGAGGGTGTCCTTGT
Organism: Pseudomonas sp. NDM; assembly: GCF_003105095.1. Classification (NCBI taxonomy): domain Bacteria; kingdom Pseudomonadati; phylum Pseudomonadota; class Gammaproteobacteria; order Pseudomonadales; family Pseudomonadaceae; genus Pseudomonas; species Pseudomonas sp. NDM. The sequence continues at coordinate 54,751 of NZ_QETJ01000003.1, forward strand.
GTTCCAGCGCGCCTTCGAGCACATAGGAAAAGATTTCCATGTCGCGGTGCGGATGCTGGCCAAAACCTTTGCCGGCGGCGACCCGGTCATCGTTGATCACCAGCAGGTCGGAAAACCCTTGTTCACGCGGGTTGCGGTAACTGGCGAAAGAGAAGGTGTGAAACGACTTCAACCAGCCGTGATTGGCGAGGCCGCGATCGGAGGCTTTGCGAAGAGTCAGCATGATGAAATCTCCTGGCGGGACGTGAATTCGTCCGAGTGAGGAGAAGGTTACTGGTTACCGGACAAGGCAATAAGTAGATGGAAATTGAAAGACTGTCCGGCTCAGGTTGACAGTTTTGCGTTATGGTTCACCCATTCGTGTGCGCTGATTACGCCTGAGTTGGCCATAATGCCCGGGTTGCAGCGTGCGTATTTACCCCTGAAATGTGTGATGCCTCCCATGAAAACCGTGGCAATGGTGCTGTTTCCTGACTTTCTGATGCTCGACATGGCCGGGCCGCTGGAAGTGTTTTCCGTCGCCAACCGTTATTTGAAACCGGATTTGCATTATCAACTGACGACGTTAGGCACGGAGCGCGGGTTGCTGAGGGCGTCCAATGGCGTGCAGGTTCAGGCTGATTTGCACATCGACCAAGCCGCCGAGCGCTATGACCTGCTATTGGTGCCCGGCGGACCCGGCGCTTACAACCAGAGATTTCCGGAGCTGTTCACCTGGTTGAAAAACGCCGTGCCGCGCGCCGAACGCTATGGTTCGATTTGCACTGGCGCATTCATCCTCGGTCATGCCTGTCTGCTGGACGGTTATCGCGTCACCACGCACTGGAATTACACCGAGCGGCTGATCAAGGCCTTTCCGAAAACCACGGTGACCACCGATCAGATCTACGTCGAGGATCGTAACCTCATCACTTCGGGAGGCGTTACCGCCGGCATCGACCTGGCACTGGCGGTGGTTGCCCGGGATCACGGCAAGAAAATCGCCCAGGACGTGGCCAAGGTCTTGTTGGTGGTCATGAAGCGCCAAGGCGGACAAGCGCAGTTCAGCCCTTTGATGGCGGCAGTCTCTCCGCAAGAGACGCCCATCACCCGCGCGCAGAATTACGTGCTTGAACACCTGGAAGAAGCTTTCACCGTCGAGCGCATGGCCGGTTTGGCGAACATGAGCGCACGCCACTTCGCGCGTCTGTTTACTCGTGACGTCAACATGACGCCGATGGAATTCCTGCAGAACGCCCGCATTGACTGCGCGCGAAACCTGTTGGAGACCAGCGATCTGCCCCTCAAAACCATTGCCTATAAAAGTGGCTTCGGCAGTGTCCGGCACATGCGCTCGCTGTTCGCCGAAAAGCTCGGTCTTACACCGTTACAATACCGGGAACAGTTCAGCTAGAGCGGTTCTGTCCGTCTGGCGCAGCCGGATGTCCGTACTGTGTCGGCTGTGGCGGTTGTATCGTCACGCAAGGGTGCCAAGATGTCTGGCATGAATAATCACAACGACACAAACCACGGTTCGGTGCTGCGTTTTGGCCCCTACGCCTTTCATGTGCGCCAGCGTCTGGTCCTTGAAGGAGAGCAGCCGCTGCGCATGGGCGGGCGCGCCATGGACATTCTGCAGGTGCTGCTCGATAACGCGGGCGAGGTGGTCAGCAAAGAGCAATTGATTGCTCAAGTGTGGCCGACGTCGATCGTCGAAGAGATCAATCTTCGGGTGCACATCGCGGCGTTGCGGCGCGCACTGCGCGACGGCACCAACGGGCAGCGTTACATCATTCACGTGGCGCAATGCGGCTACAGTTTTGTCGCCCCGGTGCAGCGGCACACAAGTGATGCGCTGCCCACGCCCGTCGCCGCGCTCACGCCTGTGCATAATCTTCCGGCACGACTGACGCCAGTCAGCGGGCGCGATGCCTTGGTCGGTAGTCTGGTTCGACAAATGCCGGTGTGCCGATTGATGACAATTACCGGTGCGCCGGGAGTCGGCAAAACCACTGTGGCATTGCGCGTGGCGGAATTGCTGCTGCAGTACTTTCGCGATGGCGCCTGGTGGGTCGACCTCGCCGGCGTCGAAGATGACATTCCATTGATCGAGCACCTGTTGCGCACCCTGAACACGGACTTTTTCACCCTGACCGGCCGGCACGCCTTGTTGATACTGGATAACTGCGACCACCAGCGCGACAGCTGCGCGGCTCTGGTAGAAACCCTGTTGCATGCTGCGCCCCGCCTGTCGATTCTGGTCAGCGCCCGCGAAGCCTTGCACGTCGCTCAGGAGACCGTGCATTACGTGCCGCTGTTGGCGATTCCCAAGCGCTCGGCATTGAACACCGTCGAAGAAGCCATGGGCTATCCGGCGGTGCAGTTGTTCGTCAATCGCGCGCGGGCGCGGCAGCATGGCTTCACTTTGCGTGAACAGGATTTGCCAGGCGTGCGCGAGATCTGCCGTCAACTGGACGGTCTGCCGCTGGCGATCGAACTTGCGGCGGCGCAGATCGATGCGTTGGGCTTGATCGGCTTACAGGCCCAGGTTGAAAACGGTCTGCAGTTGCTTGGCCAAGGCCGGCGCACCGCGGAACCGCGCCATCAGTCGATGGCTGCTGCTATCGATTGGAGCTATCAATGCCTGACAGAAATGGAGCAGCAAGTGCTGCTGCGTCTGTCGGTGTTCAGCACGGGCTTTACTCTGGAGGCCGCACTGAGCGTGATCAGCAGCGTGGATCTGGCCGGTTCCAGGCTGAGCGCGATAATCGAAGGGTTGGCACGCAAATCGTTGCTGATCCAGCAACCGATCCATGCAACGGTCCGCTATTGGATGCTCAACACCGTGCGTCGCTATGCTCGTGATCAATTCGAGCGCAGCGACGACAAGCTCGAACTGGACCATCGCCATGCGCGCTATCTCAGCCGAACGCGCAATGCGTCAGGCCGGGCACTGGTCGCGCAGGCGGTCGAGTAGCCGGCGTACTTTGCACAAGTCCGGAGTGGCGTAGCCTTCGGTGAAGCGCTGGTAGATCGGGTTAAGCAGATCCAGGGCATCGAGGTAGCGCGACTGGCGGTGCCATAACTCAGCGAGGTCCGTGGCGCTGCGCAGTTCCCAGGCCAGCGCGCCTTGGCTTCTGGCGATGGTCAAGGCTTGTTGCAGGGTTTGTTCGGCTTCTCGGGTTTCAGCGGTGAGAGAGAGGGCCGATTCGCGAGCCCGCTCGCGAAGGGGTTTCTCTGAGCCCATCAACAATGCCGCCGCACGCGCGCGCAATATCTCTGCCGCACTCCAACCCGCATCGCCATTGCGCGCTCGCTCAATCAATGCGTCATCCACGAAACGTTCATCCAGCGTAACCATCACCTCCCGGATCAGCCCGCTGCTTTGCGCTGACACGGGCGCGGCATTGTCAGGATCAATGACCTGCGCGTAATGCCGGCCCCAATTATTGAACAGCAACACCGAATGCTTTTGCGACTGCTCCAGCAGCAGCTGCAGCAGCGCGCGGGCGCTTTCGCGGTCGCCGTTGTAATGAGCGATCAGGCAACTGGCCAGTGCCAGGGTGTAGCAGATCGAGGTGCCGTGGTTGATCTGCACGGCGATGTCCAGCGCCTGCCGTGCGGCGCGCCATGCCTGTTCGGGCAGACCTTGCAGCCACAGCACCCGTGCCAGCACCGTCAACGAGGCTACGCTCTGGTCGTATTGCACGCCGAAACCATGAGTGAAACGATTGAGATGGCCGCTGTGGGCCATGCGTTGCAGCACTTGCTCGGCATGCGCGCGCGCCTGCGGTTGGTCGCCGGCGTAATGCAGGGCCAGCACGCGCAAGCGATGTGTACTCAGCGAGAGCAGTGGCTCGCCGTGCACGCCGATGCGGTCGAATTGCTCACTCTGGGCCAACGCCATGCGGTAATGCCCGCAACTCAGATTGACCGCCATGTGCCCCGATATCGCACGCAACTGACCAGCCAGATCGCCCTGTTCTTCGGCCAATTGGCAGGCATCGATGAAGGCCTGGATGGTTTGTGGCGTACCGCCCCAGGTGTGATAGCTGGCGCTGCCGAGCGCCAGTTTCAAGGCGATTTGCAGGCGAGGGCAGGGCGCGGTCGTTTCCTCAAGCAGGCTCAGTGCGCGGCGCACATAGCGGCTGTAATCGCGCAGCAGCGACAGCTCCTGCCACAACGGCGCCGAAGCGGCTGCCAGTTGAACGCCCAGCTCATCCGGTCCCGGCCCATTGAGGCTCCAGTCCAGCGCCGCACGCAAATCTTCCAGACCCCGGGCATAGCGCTCCAGCCACAGCACGGTCGGGGTGTTGTCCCAATCCGCTTGTGCCTGCTGCATCAAGGTCAGGCAACGCTCGGCGTGGCGTCGGCGGGTTGCACTGAGCTCATCGGCCTGTTCGAGTTTTTCCAGTGCATAGTGGCGGGTGGTGTCGAGCAAGCGGTAGAAAACATCTTCGTCGCCCACTTCGACGCTAAGCAGGGATTTGGCCACCAATTGCGTGATTGCGTTGAATACTGCGCCGGGATCGATCTGTTGGCCGATGACCACTGCCGCCGCCGAGGCGAGAGTGAAGCTGCCGCGGAAAATGCCCAGACGGCGCAGACAGGTTTGCTCACAGACGTTGAGCAGGTTGAAACTCCAGTCCATTGTTGCGCGCAGGGTCAGGTGGCGCTCGGCGCTGCTGTGGTGGCTGGCTGAGAGCGGCGGCAAACCCTTGCGCAACTGTTTGAGCAATCCGTCCATGCCCAATTCGCTGACCTGCGCGGCGGCGAGTTCCAGTGCCAGCGGAATACCGTCCAGGCGCTGGCAGATCTCGATCGCTTGCGGCAGCTCGGCGTGGCTCAGTTGAAAGCTTTCCCGCGCCGCCGTGGCGCGTTCGACAAACAATTGCAGCGCAGCAAAGCCCAGCGCCTGGGCCGGCTCTATCGCGGTCGACATGGACGGGCATTCGAGTGATTCCAGACGCTGCACGAACTCGCCCTCGGCACGCAGGCTCTCGCGGCTGGTCGCGAGGATATGCACCCTGGGCGCGCCACGCAGAATCTGCTCGCTGAGCGATGCGACCGCATCGATCAGGTGCTCGCAGTTGTCGATCACCAGCAGCATCTGCCGTTCACGCAGGCCATCGACCAGGCAAGCCTGCGCATCGCCTTCAGGCGCGGACAGATCGATCAGCGTCGCCAGATGCGAGCCGATCAGTGCGGGATCGGCGATGGGCGCCAGATCTACCAGGCGGATGCCGTCGCGATACTGGCCGATCAATTGTTCGGCGACACGCAGGGCGACGGTGGTCTTGCCAATGCCGCCGGGGCCGACCAGGGTGATGCAGCGTCGGCGCGGCAGTTGCGCAATCAAATGATCGACCACCGGCTGGCGGCCGATCATCCGTGTTCGGCGCAGCGGCAGGTTGTGCCTGGCGACGGGCATTGCAGGCTTTTGTTCGATGCTGTCGAGCACAATCGGTGCGACAAAGCTGTAGCCGCGCTGCGCCACGGTGACGATGTAGCGCTGCCCGTTCTGTCCGTCGCCCAGCGCCTTGCGCAGCGCCGCCATGTGCACGCGCAGGTTGATGTCTTCAACGACACTGTCTGGCCAGACGCCAGCCATCAGTTGCTGTTTGCTCACCACTTCGCCGGCGTGGGCCAGCAAAATCAGGAGGATGTCCATCGCCCGCCGTCCCAGGCGCAAAGGCTGTTGGCCTTCAATCAGCAGTCGTTGCCCGGGATGAATCCGATAGGGGCCAAACGCAATGGCCTGATTCGGGGAAAAGCTCAACAGCGCGCTCCTGCGGTAATGCGGCGAACAGGGCGAACCAGTGCCTGTCGCGTGCGCAGGCCGTCTGATCCGGGGTGTCCGGGCATAATCCTCAGGTTTGAGCATCAGTGCAACGGGTGGCGTAACGGCAGCAGTCAAAACACCGCAGGCTGCGCTGCGTTGTTTTTCGGTTTGCCCATGACTCGACAGCGCCAGGCGAACGGATTGATCCCCTCGCTGCGGGTGAACATGTGGCAGAAGTGTGCCTGATCGCAGAACCCGCATTCCAGGCTGATTTGCGTCAGGCTGAGGTCGGTGTGCTGGATCAGCAGCTTGGCCCGGGCCAGACGCTGGGCGCGAATCCAGTCCTGTGGCGACAGGCCGGTGCTGCACTTGAACGCGCGGGAGAAATGACTGCGTGACAGCGAACAGGCGCGGGCCAGTTCAGCCACTTCGAGACTTTCGCCCAAGCGATCGAGAATCAACTGTTTGATCTGGCGTTCGCGCTGTGGACTGAGTCCGCCAGTCGCGTTTTTACGCGGTTCGCAGGCAGGGGCGAGGGCGACGGTTTGCTGTGGATAAGCCATGGCCTAGGTCCGTGTCGGTGGGGAAGGCACGGTCGGCGCATTCCCTCAGGTCAAAAAAGCAACGCTGCGCAGAGGACTTCATTGTTGGGCGAGCGCGTAAGCCTGACGAGTTAATCGTTGTTAATTTCATGGCTCGGGCTGGAACTCAGCACATCCTTGCAAGTCAGCGCCTGGCACTTTGCGCGACGATGTCGATAAAGCGCGGCCGCCGTCGGCCAGGTTCAAGGGGAATGCAATGAAAGTCTTGGTGAAAGCAGCGACGACCGTGGCGGTCATGCTGGCGATGTCCGGCGCGATGGCGCAGGCGCCGCAGGTGGGCACTCAAGCGCCGGGTTACTTCCGGCTGGCCGTGGGCGATTACGAAGTCACCGCGTTGTTCGACGGTTACAACGATTTGTCGCCGAAGTTGTTGCAGGGCATGAGCCAGAGCCAGATTCGCGCGCTCCTCGCCCGCCGTTCGATTGAAACCCCAGGGGTGCAGACCGCGTTCAATGCGTTCCTGGTCAACACCGGCAGACAGCTGATTCTGGTGGATACCGGCGCCGGGCAGTGCATCGGCGCCACCGCCGGGCAGCTTTCGGCCAACATGCAGGCCGCCGGCTACAAGCCTGAGCAGGTCGACACGATTCTCTTGACGCACCTGCACCTCGATCACGTCTGTGGTCTGGTCGATGCAGAGAAAAAACCGCTGTTCGCCAACGCCACCGTGTATGCGGCCAAGGCCGAGGCCGACTACTGGCTCGATCCGGCAGCGCTGGCCAAGGCCCCGGCAGGCGCCAAAGAGTTTTTCAAAATTGCCCAGGACTCCACCGCGCCCTATGTTGCAGCCGGTCGCTTCAAGACTTTCGCCCCCGGGCAGTCGCCGTTGCCAGGCTTGGTCGAAGCCACCCTCGAAGCCGGGCACACGCCGGGCAGCACGACGTACCGCTTCACCTCGCAGCAGCAGAGCATCGTGTTCATGGGCGATCTGGTGCACAACCTGGCGGTGCAGTTTTTGCACCCGGAAGTGTCGATCGGTTTTGACGTCAACAGTCAGCAAGCGATCAGCAGTCGTCAGGCCGTGTTCAGTGCCGCGGCAGCAAGCAAGACCTGGGTGACCGCAGCACATCTGCCGTTTCCGGGCATCGGCCACATCACCGCCGAGGGCAAACATTTCCAGTGGGTACCGGTGGAGTACGGCCCGTACAAACGCGCGGCGAAAGTGCCATTGATCGAGTAAAGTGCCCAGCGCCAGTGGCAAAAAGCGTCTGACACCGATAAGGAAACCACGCCCATGAACCGTAACGATCTGCGCCGCGTCGACATGAACCTGCTGGTGATTTTCGAAGCGCTGATGTTCGAAAAGAACCTGACCCGCGTTGCCGAAAAACTGTTCATGGGCCAGCCCGCGGTCAGTGCGGCGCTGGGGCGCTTGCGCGATCTGTTCGACGACCCGTTGCTGCTGCGCAACGGTCGCGGCATGGAGCCGACGGCGCGGGCGCTGGCGATCCTCAAGGAGCTGCAACCGGCGATGGACGTGATTTCCGGTGCGGTCAGCCGCGCCAAGGAATTCGAACCGGCGAGCAGTTGCGACGTGTTCCGCATCGGTCTGTCGGACGACGCCGAGTTCGGTCTGTTTCCACCGCTGTTGCGCCAGCTCCAGCAGGAGGCGCCGGGAATTGTCGTGGTGGTGCGCCGCGCCAACTATCTGTTGATGCCGGCGCTCCTGGCTTCGGGGGAAATCTCCGTGGGTGTCAGCTACACCACGGATCTGCCCGCTAACGCCAAGCGCAAGAAGCTGCGCGACATCCCCTGCAAAGTGCTGCGCGGCGATGATCGTCCGGGGCCGCTGACGCTGGACGAATATTGCGAGCGTCCGCACGCGATGGTGTCGTTCTCGGGTGACCTGAGCGGCAATATCGACCTCGATCTGGCGAAGATCGGCCGCTGCCGCCGGGTGGTTCTCGGTGTGCCGCAATTCAGTGGCTTGCGTGCCTTGCTCGCCGGTACCGAGATGATCGCCACCGTGCCGGATTACGCGGCCTGTGCACTGGTCGAAGGCTGCGCCCTGCGTGCCGAAGATCCGCCATTCCCGATTGATGCCGCGCAGTTGTCGATGGCGTGGAGCGGGGTGCACGACAACGACCCGGCGGAGAAGTGGCTACGCTCGCGCATCAGCCAGTTCATGGCGGCACCGCTGGACATACCGTCACCTTGAGCCCTCCGTTCGTCGGAAACTGCTCTGCACCTGTCAGATGTGACAGGTGACGATTTACTGTTTCTGGCTGTTAATCACTCCGTCGCCTAATCCCTCGGCAGGAGTGTTTTGTCATGCTTTTGAAACTCAAGAAACACGTCGCAACGCTGGCACTTCCTGAGCCGGATATCACCGGTCGCATGCTTCCCATCCTTCCCTCGGGAGAGTGGGGGATCAATCGGGCCGCGGCGCAAGGGGTCTATCCGGACGATGGATTGCAGGTCTACCTCAGCCCATGGACGACCAAGAATAAAGGCGACCTGGTGGTGCTCAGGAAAGGCTCTGTCGAGGTGGATCGGTACATCATTCGTGATCAATCAGAATCTGATCAGCGTGCGACCCTGTTCGTTGCTCCACGGCATCTTGCTTCGGGATCCCATGAAATCGACTATTGGGTAAAGCGTTTAGGCCTGGATCCCGCCGAGACGTATGCGCCGCCATTGAAAATATTCGTCAAGCTGGAAATTCCCGGCGGACAGGATACGGAGGAGGGGCCGGGGCATTCCAATCTATACATGTTCATCCCGCCGGAGTTCGTCTCTGGTGGAGTTGACAGCGAGAACGCTCCGCCGAAGGAGGATCCGGATGATCCGGATCCGACAGTAGGTTTGCCTATCGTCATTCGAAACGCATCCGGTAGCGGCGAACCCTATCCTGGTATTGCGGTGGGCGACCAAGCTGAGCTCAGTTGGGGGGGCATGCTGATCTTGTCCGACCCGGTGACGGCGGAGCAAATCAGTGATCCGGTGAAGAATCCCATCACTGTTTACGTCAAGCGGGCAGTTATAGAAAAGGCAGGTGATACCGATGAGGTGGGCCTGGCCGTGAGCTTTCGCGTGCGGGATATCGTCCACAATTATTCGGAGGACTGGTGTAGAGAAACCCGGATCAGGGTTTCGCTCAACACCAATCGGCTGGTTGCCCCTATTGCCAAGGATGCGCTCAACAATGTCCTGGACCTTGACCGGTTGGGTGATAAAAACGTCGTTGTTCAGGTCTGGGCAACTTCGAGCGAATTCAAACATCAGGACTGGATTGAAGTAAAAGTCAGCGGTACCACAGTGGACAGTCAAACCGTCACGTTCACTGCGCCCAGGCAGGAGGTCGACAATCTTCCCCACACCTATGAATTCGATTTCGAAAATGCCGATCTGCGCAGGCTTGTCGGAACCCAGGTGATTTTTTCTTATGAGGTCAAGCGTGAAGGAACTTCCGATCTGCAATCCAAAGGTCAGTTCGTGCAAGTCAACGGTGAGGCCACGCGCCTGGATGCCCCTGTTGCTGAGGATGAAAACCAGGGTGCCATTGAACCTGACCTGGCATATACCCGGGTTCTGATTCGCTCTGATTCGCTGTTCAACTATGGCGATGCGTTTGAACTGGTGTGGTTCGGTAAACGTTCGGAGGGCAGCGTCTATGTCCCGGAATTCGAAAGGTATATACCGAGCCGGGAGGAAATCGCCGACCCGATCGGTTTTTTCCTCACTGTCGAAGGCTTGCACTTGAAGTCCATTGAGGGCGGAACACTGGTGTTGTCATATGTCCATCTGAGTGTGGATGGGAACGGCGCCATTGTCAGGCGTGTGTCACGTCCCGCGGCAACGCTGAGCGTGGGCGAGCCAAAATTCGAGTTGGTTAAACCGATCGTGCTCGGAGAAAGCAATGGCTCACTGGAGCCTGCTGATTTACCCAACGGCATTGGTCAGCTGACTGTTCCCAAACCCATCGTCACACCGACGAAACGCGGCGATAAGGTGACTTACAAATGGGATGGGGAACAATCAGGCAAGACCGGCGACTCCATCGACATTACTGCGCTCAACGAGAACAGCGACGTGCCATTCCGGCTCAGCGACAAGTTTGTGGCCGAGCATATCGAGCCCAATCGCGGTGCCACGATCACGGCCAGTTACGAAATCTGGCGCAAAGAAACTGACACGATCAGTTATTCCAACCCCCTCGTGTTCTCCGTCGGCGAGTCCACGCAATTGCTGGATCCGGCCCGCGTTGTGCAGGCGGCCGATGACATACTCGATCCGGCCAATACTCCAGACGGAGCGACAGTCGAGATACCGGCCAATGATCCCGAGAATGCCGGCGATCACTTCTATATGACCTGGACATCATCGGATGGAGTGGTCAATCACACCGATGACAAAGCGGTCAGTGGCAACAACAAGGGCAAGCCGATCGAGTTCACTGTTGACCTGTCCGTTGTGCAGGCCAGCTTGAACAGAAAAGTGACTATCGATTATCGGGTCGAGTTGTTTGACGGCGGCGAGGCCGACGGCAAACCTTATGACTTCAACGTGCAAGCGCAAGAGATCCGGCTACCGGTTGCCACCTTCAGGGAAGCCACGGGGACACAGAAGGATCAGTTGAACCCGGACGATGTCTACCCCAACGGCGCGACGGTGGTGATCCCGGCCACCGCGCAATTGAAGACCGACGATGAAGTTACCGTGACCGTGGTCGGTAAAACCTCCACTCCTTACATCCACACGGTTCTGGCAGCAGAGGCCGACAAAGAACTCAGCGTGATCAAGGTGGCCCATACGGTCACCAGCGCCAACCTCGATGACAGCATCGCGTTGAGTTATGAGGTCAAGCGCAAGGCGGGAGGGACCGATGGCCCGTCGACGCCGACGGTTTACGATGTTCGCCGGGTTATTGGCAGCGGTACCCTGAAGATCATGGGGGCGCGCTATAACCGCAGTACTTATCGCGCGTCCAGTGCCACGCGTGTGCTGAGCGCATTCAACGCCACCACGGGGCAGCCGCTGCAAGCGCAGTGGAAGTACGCTTCGGACACAGATTGGATGACCGCTGCCATCTGGCGCGACACCGCACCGCAGCAGCTGCTGCAGGTGCGCACTGCCGATGATCTGGTCACGCTCAACTCGGCGAATATCATTGGCAACGGGATCGACACCACGGTCACTGGTTTCGCTGCCTTCGTCGCTCACCGGGATGTCGGGGATGTCGCCGGTTGGGGCAACGCTGCTTACGGCGCCGATATTCCTCCGACCATTATCACCATGGATGACATCGTTGAGGTGAGCTGCACGCGCAGCGCTTATGCGGCTCGCCGCGCCAATAGTGCAGTTGTCGCCTGGGGAGCCGCCGCCGAGGGCGGAAGCATGAGCGGTATAGATCCGCTGGGTTTTGTCGAAGTCATCGGTAATGCGACTGCGTTCACCGGGTTGAAGACGACCGGGCAGGTGGTTGCCTGGGGCACACCTGACGATGGAGGTAGTATTCCCATAGAGATCAGCGCGCTGACGGATATTGTACGAGTGGTGGCGGCGGGTCAGGCTTTTGCAGCAAAACGATCCGCCGGGAATGTTGTGGCTTGGGGCTTGGCGGCAAATGGTGGGGTGGTTCCCGGTGAAATTGCAGGCTTGACCGATATCGACAATCTGATCGGCAGCTATGGTGCCTTTGCCGCGCATCGTGGCAATGGGCGACTTGTCGGCTGGGGCGACGCCACCTATGGCGGCGTTGTGCCGGCTGAAATTGCGTCTCTGACCGACATCATCGAATTGAGCTGCGCCAATGCGCAGGCCTTCGCTGCAAGGCGTGCCACCGGGCAGGTGGTGGCGTGGGGAACGGCCGCGTATGGCGGGACGATCGACGCGCTGATTGGCGGGCTCACGGACATTGTCGAGGTCAGTTCCACCTGGCGCGCATTCGCAGCGCGCCGAGGCAACGGTCATGTAGTGGCATGGGGCACTCCCGCGGAGGGTGGTCTGGTGCCTGCCGAAATCGCGGCGCTCGATGACATTGTTCAGGTGTGTGGTTCCTCCATGGCTTTCGCCGCGTTGCGCAAGAACGGCACAGTGGTCGCCTGGGGGGATGCGACCGTAGGTGGCGACACCTCGACGGTCGTCACCGAGCTGACTCAGGTACAAGCGCTATACGACAACACTCATGGATTTACTGCGCTCACCGCTGACGGCCGCGTCGTGACCTGGGGACATGCCGATGGCGGCGGGGACAGCAGCGCCGTACAGGAGCGGCTGAGGGGCAAGGTGTCTTATCACGCTACACCGACCTCCAGAGGCCGGGCACTTCTGGCCAGTCGCTGGGCCGAGCTGAACACCGAGCGATGAACGCTTGCCCTTGAGCCTTGCTTCAACCCGGGAACACGGCGCTCGACCGAGCGCCGTGTGAGGTCTCACCATGCACAAAACAACAAACATCCCGCTCAAACCGTCAGTAGACGAAGCGGAGAACGATGTACTCGATCCTGCAAACATTCCGGCCAAAGGCGTGACTGTCAGAATCAAACCTTATGACGGCATGGCCTACCGTGATTGTGTGAAGGACACGTATTGGCAGGTCCTCGGGGTTAGCGCGACTCAAGTGAAGCAGTGCGTCATTCAAAGTATTTTTCGACTGACCCGACGTATTCGCGAGCAGGCTCGCTCCCACAGGGTTGTGCGGTGTTTTACGAATCCCGGAACACCGCGGAACTGAGCACACCCATCCAATTTTCCCCGAACCATCCACGGCATGATTCACCCCGATAACTATTGAAGGGTGGGCCCATGCACGTTTCGCAACGGGATGAACAGGCACGCGACATCGGGTTGCTGTTCCTGCGGGTCAGCGGCGGGTTGTTTCTGTTGTGGGTGCACGGCTTGCCCAAGCTGCTGGACTTCACCGCGCAACTGCAACTGATCGAAGATCCGTTCCACCTCGGCGCCCACCTGACCCTGATCCTGGCGATCTTCGCCGAAGTCCTCTGCCCCCTACTGATCGTCGCCGGCGTGCTGGCGCGATTGGCCTGCTTGCCTATTCTCTTTGTGCTGCTGGTGGCGTTGCTGGTCGTACATCCGCAATGGAGTGTGGCTGAAGGGCAGTTCGGCTGGTTGCTGTTGATTCTTTTCACCACTGTATTGATCGCCGGGCCTGGACGGCTGGCGATTCCTGTTCGTTTGCCCGGAGTGCTGCGTTATGCCTGAAGTCCTTAATCAACAAGCACCGGGGGCCGATGAGACTGTCACGTTGATCATCAAACACTCGGTCAAGGCCGGTTTCGAGTCGGCGTATGAAGCATGGCTGCGCAACATCGTGCGCGTTGCCGGGCAGCGCGAAGGGCATCTGGGTGTGGACGTGGTGCGCGGCAAGCGCGGGCGTCTGGATTTTTACACGTGCGTGCTGCGCTTCAGCTCCACCGAGGCCATGCAGGGTTGGCTGGAATCCTCCGAGCGTCAGGCGCTGGTCGCCGAAGCTGCGCCGATGCTGGCCGACGGTGATCAGACTGAAGTCGCCCCGGTCAACGAGTTCTGGTTCTCCCCCTTGGCCGATGCTGCTTCGCCGCCGCCGCGCTGGAAGCAGGCCGTGGTTTCGCTGCTGGTGATTCTGCCGCACACCTTGCTGGTGCCGCTGATCTGGGGGCCGCTGCTGGCGCTGCATCCGCTTCTGTCCAACTACGTGGTCGCCACGTTCCTGATCACCCTGACCATCGTCCTCTCGGTGGTGTACGTGGTAATGCCGCCGGTCACCCGTTTGTTCACCCCGTGGCTGGAAGCCAGCCAGGCCCATGAACACCTCGATTCCCAAGAAACCTCGCCGCGTTGAGCGGGGTTTGCTTCTTTTCACTTTTGCTTGAGGAACTGCGATGAGCGCCGATCTGATTTTATTCAATGGCCAATTTCATACCGTAGACCGGGAAAAACCACTGGCCAGCGCCGTGGCAATCAAGGACGGCCGCTTCGTTGCCGTCGGTAACGATGCCGCGGCCATGGCCCTCAAGGGCAGCGCCACGCAAGTGGTCGACATGAAAGGCCGCTGCGTCATTCCTGGCCTCAACGACTCGCACTTGCACCTGATTCGCGGCGGTTTGAATTACAACCTCGAACTGCGCTGGGAAGGCGTGCCGTCGCTGGCCGACGCGCTGCGCATGCTCAAGGATCAGGCCGATCGCACACCGACCCCGCAGTGGGTGCGCGTGGTCGGTGGCTGGAACGAATTCCAGTTCGCCGAAAAACGCATGCCGACCCTGGAAGAAATCAACCAGGCGGCGCCGGATACCCCGGTGTTCATCCTGCACCTCTACGACCGTGCGCTGCTCAACCGCGCCGCTCTGCGCGTGGCCGGTTACACCCGCGACACGCCGAACCCGCCAGGTGGCGAGATCGTCCGTGACAGCAACGGCAACCCGACCGGCATGCTGGTTGCGCGGCCGAACGCGATGATTCTCTACTCGACACTGGCCAAGGGGCCGAAGCTGCCGCTGGAATATCAGGTCAACTCGACCCGCCAGTTCATGCGCGAACTCAATCGCCTCGGCCTGACCAGTGCGATCGACGCCGGCGGTGGTTTCCAGAACTATCCGGACGATTACCAAGTGATCGAGCAACTGGCCAAAGACGACCAGTTGACCGTGCGCATCGCCTACAACCTGTTCACCCAGAAGCCGAAAGAAGAGCTGACCGACTTCCAGAACTGGACCGGCAGCGTCAAATTGCATCAGGGCGACGACTACCTGCGTCACAACGGTGCCGGCGAGATGCTGGTGTTCTCCGCCGCCGACTTCGAAGACTTCCTCGAACCGCGCCCGGACCTGCCACAGACCATGGAGCAGGAGCTGGAGCCGGTGGTGCGCCACTTGGTCGAGCAGCGCTGGCCGTTCCGTCTGCACGCCACGTACAACGAATCGATCAGCCGCATGCTCGACGTGTTCGAGAAGGTCAATCGCGACATTCCGTTCAATGGTCTGCCGTGGTTTTTCGACCACGCCGAAACCATCACCCCGCAAAACATCGAGCGCGTGAAGGCGCTGGGCGGCGGCATCGCGATTCAGGATCGCATGGCGTTCCAGGGCGAATACTTCGTCGATCGCTACGGCAAAAAAGCCGCGGAAGCCACGCCACCGATCAAGCGCATGCTCGCTGAAGGCGTGCCGGTTGGCGCCGGCACCGACGCCACGCGCGTATCGAGCTACAACCCGTGGACCTCGCTGTACTGGATGGTCAGCGGCCGTACTGTTGGCGGTCTGGCCCTGTATGAAGAAGGTCTGCCACGCAGCACCGCGCTGGAACTGTTCACCCACGGCAGCGCCTGGTTCTCCTCGGAGCAGGGCAAGAAGGGCCAGATCCGCGTCGGTCAACTGGCTGACCTGGCGGCGCTGAGCGCGGACTTCTTCAGCGTCGAAGAAGAAGCGATCAAGTGGATCGAGTCGGTGATGACCGTGGTCGGCGGCAAGATTGTCTACGCCGCCGGCGACTTCGAAGACCTTGGCCCGCGTTCGATTCCGGTGCTGCCGGACTGGTCGCCGGTGGTCAAGGTTCCGGGCCACTGGCGCCCGAACTCGCCACTCCAGGCGCAGGTTCACCAGTGCAGCGGGCCGTGCGCCGTGCACACCCACAGCCATGAAAAGGCGCGGATGTCGAATGCACCCGTCAGCGACTTCGCCGGTTTCTGGGGCGCGTTCGGCTGTTCCTGCTTCGCGTTCTGAGTTCGAAAAAAGCGCCGGTCATCAGGGCCGGCGCTTCACGCAACAACCATCCATCCAGGAGTTTTGCCATGAGCGTTCCTTACAAGCGTCTGAACAAAGATGATGCCGTCGTCCTGCTGGTCGATCACCAGACCGGTCTGATCTCGCTGGTGCAGGATTTCTCGCCGAACGAGTTCAAGAACAACGTGCTGGCACTGGGCGACATCGCCAAGTTCTTCAAGCTGCCGACCATTCTGACCACCAGCTTCGACGCAGGTCCGAACGGCCCGATCGTGCCTGAGCTGCTTGAGCAATTCCCCGACGCGCCGTTCATCCAGCGTCCAGGCCAGATCAACGCCTGGGACAACGAAGACTTCGTCAAAGCGATCAAGGCCACCGGCCGCAAGCAACTGATCATCGCTGGTGTCGTGACCGACGTCTGCGTAGCTTTCCCGACCCTGTCGGCGATTGCTGAAGGCTTCGAAGTGTTCGTCGTGACCGATTCGTCGGGTACCTTCAATACCACCGTGCAACAAGCGGCGTGGGCGCGGATGTCCGCCGCCGGTGCCCACCTGATGAACTGGTTCGCTGTGGCTTGCGAGCTGCAGGGCGACTGGCGCAACGACATGGAAGGCCTGGCGCACCTGCTGTCCGAGCGTCTGCCTAACTATCGCAACCTGATCAACAGCTACACCAAGTTCACCGCCAAGTAATTTGGTCGAACGTCAAAAGCCCCTCACCCTGGCCCTCTCCCGGAGGGAGAGGGGACTGACCGCGTTGTTTGCTAGAGTTGCATCGACCTGCAATACCGAGCCGAGCTCCGCTCTTGAAACGCATGGAGATCGGCTCCCTTTCCCCCTCGCCCCCCTTGGGGGGAGAGGGCTGGGGTGAGGGGGGTAAGCTTTTGATTTTCAAGCCCTCGAATCAGCGCTTCTGCAACCAACCCAAGAACCCGCCTTTTTTCACCGCCACCGGTTTGGCCATCAACGCGAGGCGACTGTTCTGCTGACGTACCGCCTGCAACTTGTTCAAGGCCCGGCCGACTTCGCTGCGCTTGTCCATGCACTCACGGGTCAACTGCTTGTCGAGGCGATAGATGATGCTCGACGTCAGCGCCGTGAACGTCGCCTGCGACGGCGTATCGGCGAGGATGCTCTGCTCACCCATGACTTCGCTCGGCCCCATGCGTCCGGCCTCGGTCTGACCATTGCCGTCCGGCACCGTCGCGCTGACCACGCCCGTGGCAATCACGAACAGGCTGTCCGGCACTTCGTCCAGATCCAGCACCACCTGACCCGCCGTGTACTGTTGCGCAACCATCGACTCAGCGAGGCGATCGCGTTCTTCACTGCTCAGCGAGCGGAAAATCTTCACTTCATCCAGCAACGCACGAGCACGGCTCGACGGTTCGATTACGCCGTCGGGATGGCGCGAAATGCCCGCCGCTTCGAGATGGCGGTGGGCGAGGTCGAACAGCTGATTGCGCACTTCGCTTTTCTTGCCCAGCTCGGCAATGAAACCGCTGGCGACGTACTCGGACATGGTTTCGCCAGCCTCTTTGAGCACGGCTTTCGGCGCTGGGCTGAGCAACAGCGAACTGCTGCCCTGCAAGGTGCGATCAAGGGCGTCGAGCACCCGTCGCGGACGAATGTGGTTGGGCACCTGGATGCTGATCGACACGCCGTGCATGTTGCTCGGCCGACTGAGGTTGACGATCTTCGCCTTGGCCGCCACCGAGTTCGGTACCACCGCCATGGTGCCGGCGCTGGTCAGCAGGTGCGTGGCGCGCCAGTCGATATCGAAGACCTTGCCTTCGACGCCGTCGATCATCACCAGATCGTCCACCTGATAGGGCTTGGTGGTGTTGAGGACGATGCCAGAAAATACATCGGCGAGAGTGCTTTGCAGGGCCAGACCGACAACGATGGCGACCACCCCGGAGGTGGCCAGCAGGCCTTTGACCGGCAGCTCCAGCACGTAGCCGGCCGCCGCAACAATGGCGACCAGAAACACCAGCGCACCGATGACGTCTTGCAGCAAGCGACCGCTGTGACCGATGCGGCGCATCAGCGCCAGGCCAATCACTTCGGTCAGCACCCGTGCTGCGTACAGCCACCAGAGAATCCCCAGCGCCGTCGCTCCCAGTTGTGCCACGCGATCATCAGCGAATATCGGAGCCTGCAACGGGCTGACACCGGCATTGATCACCAGCGCGCTGAATGCCAGAAACAGCGCCAGACGCACACCGACTCGCGGCGCGCGATGGGTGAAGGGCGAGAAATGCCAGAGTGCCGCGTCGAGCAGCAACAGGACGGCACTCCAGGACAGCAGGTGGGCGTAGAAAAGAGTCATGACCGGTACTCCGCGACGCTAGTGAGAAAAAACATCGCAGCCTGCGGCAGCCCCTACCGGGAATCGTATTCCAGGGTAGGTGCCGCCGAAGGCTGCGATCTTTTGCGGTTAAGGCTGCAAATGAGTTTTCAGTTCGGCAGCAGCCTGACGCACCGCCGCTTTGACTTCAGGAATCTGGCTCAGCGGATTGAGCAGGCCAAAGTCATGAATCATTCCGTTGTAACGCACCGAGGTCACCGGCACGCCAGCCGCATCCAGATGCCGCGCGTAGCCTTCGCCTTCGTCACGCAGCACGTCGAACTCGGCGGTCTGCACCAGCGCAGCGGGCAGGCCCTTGAGCTGTTCGGCGCTGGCGTTGAGCGGCGAGGCGTGGATCTGCGCACGCTCGGCCGGGTTGGTGGTGTAGTTGTCCCAGAACCACTGCATCATGCCCTTGGTGAGGAAGTGACCCTCGGCAAATTGCTGGTACGAGCCGTCGTCGAATTGCGCGTTGGTCACCGGCCACATCAGCAGTTGGAAGCGCAGCGCCGGGGCTTTCTGTTCCTTGGCCATCAACGCCACGACCGCCGCCATGTTGCCGCCGACGCTGTTGCCGGCCACCGCCAGACGCTTGCCATCGACATCGATGTCCTTGCCGTGTTCGGCCACCCATTTCGTCGCGGCGTATGCCTGATTGATCGCGGTCGGGTACTGCGCTTCCGGCGACGGCGTGTAATCGACATACACCGCCACAGCGCCGGAGCCGACCACCAGATCCCGGATCAAACGCTGATGCGTCGGGAAGTCACCCAGCACCCAGCCGCCACCGTGGAAGAACATGAACACCGGCAACTCACCTTTGACCTTGGCCGGGCGCACCACTTTCAGATTGATGGTCTGGCCGTCGACCTTGATAGCTTTGTCGCTGACTTCCACACCGGACAGATCAACCTTCACCGAAGCCTGCGCACCGGTCAGGACTGCACGGGCGTCCTTCGGGCTCAGCTGTTCCAGCGGGCGACCACCGCCAGCGGCGAGGGCGTCGAGGAATGCCTGAGTGTTGTGTTCGACGCCAGGACTGCCAGCGGCAAAAGCGCTGCTGACCGACAGGGCGAGGAGGGAGGCGGCGAGGGTTTTCTTGACGATGTTCATAGGTGGAAATCCTTTTGAATAATTTTGATTGTTTGCCTGAGTTTCGGGCTGCTGTGGCACTGGGTTTGCGGCCTCAGCAACACCGTGAGCACAGATTAATGGGCTGCTGAAAAGCGAAAAAGCGGCTATAAAGCGTTTAACTGTCCACCAGAGAGTGACAATGAACCCGTTCGAAGACATGCGTATTTTTTGCCAGGTCATGGACTCCGGCAGCTTCACCGCCGCGGCTGATCAGTTGGGTCTGTCCAAGCAGTTCGTCAGCCGCCGTTTGATGCAACTGGAAGAGCGCCTCGGTGTGCGCTTGTTGAATCGCTCGACCCGCCGCCTCGACGTCACGCCGCTGGGGCAGAGCTATTACGAATCGGCGCTGCGCCTGCTGGGTGAGGTGGAGCAGGTCGAGCAGGGCATCGCCGGCGAAACCGCCGAGCCGCGCGGCACGATTCGCCTGAGCGCGCCGCTGTCGTTTGCCGTGGCGCATCTGGGTTGTCTGTTGCCGTTGTTCCTGCAGCGTTACCGCGAGGTCACCGTCGAAGTCGACTTGAGCGATCGCCCGGTCGACTTGCTCGGCGAGGGCTACGACCTCGCCCTGCGCATCGGCGTGCTGGAAGACTCGACACTGATCGCCCGACGCATTGCCAGCATCGAACGGGTGTACTGCGCCAGCCCGGCGTACCTTGCCGAACGCGGCACGCCACTCAAACCCGAAGACCTGCACAGCCACGACTGCCTGCCTTACGGCCACGGGCGCTCGGTGCAATGGCGCTTCAACGAAGCACCGGGCAAACCGCTGCTGATCAACGTCACCGGGCGCATGCGGGTGAACAACGGCGAACTGCTGCGGGACGCGGCGGTGCAGGGGATGGGGATTACTTATCTACCGACCTTCATCGTCGGCGCGGCGCTGAAGGACGGGCGGCTGGTGCCGGTGCTGGATGATCTACGCCCGGAGCCACTGACCTTGTCGGCGGTTTATCCGCAGCATCGCCAAGCTTCGCGGCCGGTGCAGGCGCTGGTGGAGTTTTTGCGCGAGCGGCTTAACCAGAGTCATGTGAATCTTTGATTTTATCGACCGTCGATATCACGTTTTGTCGGGCCAGATAGCGGTGTATGGGCAGCTGTGATTAACTTTGATTTGATTTGTATCAAAGTTGAGCGGACGTAATGGAACAGGACTACTCTGATCGTCTGTGAACGCCCGCTGCCGCAATCTCGAGGAGTCAACTGACATGGCCGCGACAATGAAAACCCGATCCGTAACTGCCCATGTACCGGTGCAACTGGCCGAGAAGGTCGATCTGATGGCTGAGCGTCTGGAGCGCTCGCGTAACTGGATCGTGAAACAGGCCCTGAGCGCCTGGATTGATCAAGAGGAAGAGCGCAGCCGTCTGACGCGAGAAGCCTTGGCTGACGTCGACGCCGGGCGCGTCATCGATCATCAGTCAGTACAGGCATGGGCGGACAGCTTGACTTCCGATACACCTCTCAAGGCGCCCCTTTGATATGGAGTTGAAGTGGACAAGCAAAGGGCTTTCCGACCTGACCAGGCTTTACGAGTTTTTGGCAGCGGTCAATCAACCTGCCGCTGCGCGCACTGTGCAACAGCTGACCGCCGCTCCGACAATGCTGTTGGCCAATCCGCGCTTGGGCGAACGCCTGGAAGAATTTGAACCGCGAGACGTCCGAAGGATTCTGGTCGGGCACTACGAAATGCGCTACGAGATCATCGGTTCGACTATCTACCTGCTGCGCCTTTGGCACACTCGCGAAGAACGATAATTCATCGCCTGACTCGCGCTTACAACATCGCAACAACCCCAACTCCGGGTCTGTTCTAGACTCACGCCGCTCAATCACGAGCCTTATCCGGAGTGCGCCATGGAAGTGCCCAACCCCAAAACCGCCATCGAAAGCAATCGTCAGGCGTGGAACGATTCCGCCCGCCATCATCAGGATTCACCGGACTGGCAGGCATTGCTCCGCGATGTCGTGCAGGCGGAGTTTTGCTGTCTCGATGACACCTTGCGCGGCTTGCTGGAAGTCGACGGCAAGGACGTGATTCAACTGGGCTGCAACAACGGTCGGGAAAGCCTGTCGCTGTTTGCGCTGGGTGCGCGCAGTGTGGTCGGCGTCGATCAATCGGCAGCCTTTCTCGCACAGGCCCGCGAGCTGAACAGCCGCTCGCCGCACGATGCTGAGTTCATCGAAAGTGATATCCACCGTCTGCCCGCATTGCTGCATAACCGATTCGACGTCGCCCTGATCACCATCGGGGTACTCAACTGGATGCCTGACATCGGCGAATTCTTCCGTCATGTCGCGCAGGTGCTGAAGCCGGGCGGCAAACTGGTGATCTACGAAACACATCCGTTTCTGGAAATGGTTGACCCGCAAGCAGATGATCCTTTGCGCCTCGTCAGCTCGTATTTCCGTGCCGAGCCTTTTGTTCAGGAAGAGCCGATTGTGTATGTCGGCAAGGTTGAGCAGCCGGCGGCGAAATCTTACTGGTTCGTGCATACGCTGGGCGCGATCTTCAGCGGCGCCATTGGAGCGGGGCTGAGCATTGTGGACTTTCAGGAGTATGCGCATTCGAATCGGGAAGAGGTGTATGACTGCTACCTGAACCAGCAGGCGCAGATGCCGATGTGCTTTAGCCTGGTGGCGAGCAAGGTCTGAGAATTATCGTCGCGACGACGGGCCTCTTCACGAGCAGGCTCGCTCCCACATTGGTTTCGCGTACGGCGACTATCCAATGTGGCAGCGAGCCTGCTCGCGATGGCGGCCTTGCGACCGCCACATTTCACAAGGCCGGATCAAGCCTGCGCCGCGGCACTTACCACCGGCCGACCCGGTTTGCGCAGCGGATCCAGGCGTGACCCTTCGTAGCGGGTTTCGCGGAAGAACTTCCAGCGGCCGAATAGGCAGTAAACGTGGGTCACCCGGCCTTGTTCCTGATAGCCCATGCGGATATGCAGTTTCAGCGCCGGGATGTTATGGGTTTCACAAACGTCGACGACCTTGTTGCAACCCTGTGCCGCCATGGCTTGCCAAAGCGCAACCTGCACGTCCACCGACAGGCTGCTGCCGAAGTAGGCGCGGATCATTTCGCCGCCGAATTCGAAAAACTCCCCGGGTTTGACCGGGAAGGTGCAGCCGTAATAATGACGATCGTGGTAGTCGCGGATGCTGCCCCAGATGAAGCCCACGGCATGGCCATCGGCGTCGAGATACATGTGCCCGGTGTGGCCCTCGGCAGCCAGCTCGGCCATGGTGCCGACGCGGTCGCCGAAGTGTTTGCTGAACGCCACGGCATTCTGCGCGGTGATGTCGACTTTGCGCAGGCCTTCATACGGGCGCAGTTTGTGCGGTGGCACCGGGCTGACCAGATCGCGCTCCATCCACAGCAGTTCCCAGTGGAAGAACACGTAGCGTTTCCACAACGTCCCGACGGTGCGGCCCAGGCCTTTCTGTCTTATGCGATCTTGCACTTTGGTGATGATGCTCATGATGCCCCTCCAGGGTCTTGGCCCGGGTGTTGTGGTGAGTGTCGTGTCGGCTTGCGTTACAGCGGTGATTCATTCGAGCGCCGTGGCGCCCTGTGTTTCTTGTCGATTGAGGTCGGCATACGAGACCCGCGCGACGCCCCTCAAACCCTGCTCGAGTACCTCGCTCAACGACTCGCCGGAGCCGAGATAGGCATCGCCGAAATCGACGCCGAGGCGGGTCGGGTGAGCGACGATTTCCAGTACGCCGTCGCTGGGCACGCTGGCATTGCGCAGGTCTACCGGGGTGCAGACGTAATCAGCGGAAACCCGCGCCAGACTCTGCAGACGGCCATTGAGCAATCCTTTGAATAAGCGCTTGGGCAGCGTGAGGTTGTGCCCGAGGTTGCGCGCCAGCCGGATCGGTACGCCTTGCTCGGCGGCAAACTTCGCGACGACTTCGCCAATCGGCCAGATGTTGTGTACATGCTGGTGGGAGTCGATGTGACTCGGGCGCATCCCGTGATCGACGCAGCGTTGCCATTGCGCCTGCAATTCGGCGTGCACCGCGTCACGGTCTGCGCGACCCAGCCACAGGCTGTGGCGGGGCAGGTTGAGGTCGAACACGCCGTTGCCATCACAGAACGCCCGCCGCCCCAGGATCGCCTGGCTCAACGGGCGTCCGTAGGTCAGGTTGAAGTGCAGGCCGATCCGACCTTCCAGTGCTGGATGCCGAGCCATCGCGCAGGCGGCTTCGAACGCCGGCATGTTGGCCATGGCGGTGGCCGAGCTGATCAGACCGGCCTGAAAAGCTGCGAAGATCACCGCGTTTTCATTGGCGCTGAGACCGAAGTCATCAGCGTTGACTATGACTTGGCGAGGCATGGCCGCCCTCCGGAGTGATTGCGACAGGTTGCACCAGTGCTGCAGTTTTTTTGTTTGCACGGCGGGCTCGCCACTGCTGCACGGCGGGCTTGCAGCGATACCAGATGCGCAGCGCCAGACCCAATGCCAGCCCACTTGGGCGCCACGAATAGAAACTCCAGCGCCAGTGTTCCAGTTGCCCGGTCATGCGCTCGTGCAGTTGATGGCTGGAGTTTTCCAGGCTCACCCGTGACGCATCGATCCAGCGCCAGTGCTCATCCAGGCCCCAGCGAATCCATTCCTCCAGCAACACCCGGCCACTGCCCAGGTCGGCGTATTGCGGCAGGAATGCAAGGTTGTAATCGTAGAGCCGGCCCTGTTCGAGCAGGCCGAGGCGATAGCTGATGCAGCGACCGTTCAGCTCGAGCATCACCACGCGCACCAGGCCTTGGCCGGCGAGGGCGGTGAAGGCGCGTTCGATCCATTGGCGACTGCGCGGTGTGGCGAAAATCCCGACGCCTTCATCGCCTTTCCAGCTCACCGCCTCGACTTCGCCGAGGGTCTGCAACAAGGCACCCATGCTCAGCGCATCCGGGGTGATCCGGCGAATCTGCGCACCGCACGCGGCAATCCTTTTGCGTGCCCGGCGCAGTTTGTAGCGCGGGTCGCCCGAGACTTCCTGATGGTCGGCTTCGCTGATCAGATGCACCGGCACCCGGCAGCTCAGGCGTCGTTCGGCCGTGGAGCTGCGTGCCATCCATGCGGTGACGGCACTTTCTTCTCCCGCCGGTTCCGACAGCTCATTGAGTTGCAACAGCGCATGCGGCAGACGCTGGCGAATCAGCACCAGCGCCTCGTGCATGTCCTCGCCGCCGAGCAGCGACAGCAAAGCCAGACGATCGGCCAGCGGATAACCCAAGTGATGCAAGACCCGAAACGGCACGCCGGCGAAGCGCTCGCGGCTCGCCACAAGCGGCAGGCACAGACGCAGTTCTGCGGCTTCCCAACCGAGCAGAATGTGCAGGCGTTGGTCCTCGCCCAAGGCCTGTTCCGCCGCGCACAACCAACCGAGATTGTTGAACGGCGTATGGTCGGCCACGCCCAGGCGCAGCGTTTCATAGGCGGTTGCCGGGAAGTCGGCGGCGCACAGGGACGTGCGCCATTCGAATCGCATCACCATAGGTTCAGGCCGCCGTTGCGTTGACAGGTGGACGGGAAGTTTTACCCAGCGCCGCCAGGCGCGAACCGCTGTAGCGGGTTTCGCGATAGAAGCGCCAGCGACCGAACAGCGTGTAGATATTCATGATCCGCTGTTGTTCGGTATAGCTCATGCGCAGGTGCAGCTTGAGCGCCGGTATGTTGGTCGACTCACAGACATCGACCACTTTGCGGCAGCCCTGGGCGGCCATGGCTTCCCACAGGCGCAATTGCAGGTCTACCGACAGCTCCGTCCCCCAGTACGCCCGGGCCAGTTCGCCACCGAACTCGAAGAACTCACCGGGTTTCACCGGGAACCGGCAGCCGTAGTAATGCCGGTCGAAATAATCGCGCGGGGTGCCCCAGATAAACGCTACGGCATCGCCTTGCTCGTCGACATGCATGTGCCCGGTATGGCCCTCTTTGGCCAGCTCGGCCATCGTGCCGACACGGTCGCCAAAGTAGCGTGCGAAAGCGCTGGCGTTGTCCGCCGTAATCCTGACCACGCGCAGTGGCGGATAGGGTTTGAGGCGGTGCGGCGGCACCGGGCTGACCAGGTCGCGCTCCATCCACAGCAGTTGCTGATGGGAAAAAATGTACAGTTTGCGGATCTTGCCCAAGGTCGCTCGCAGGCCTTTCCGACGAATATGTCCGCTGAGTTTTTGCAAAACATCCATGGTCTCTTCTCCTGATGAGGGTGCCATGCGCGGCATCAAGCCCGCGCGGCAGAGCATCGAAGGGCGGCTCATGAAGCGCTCCAGCTCAGGGCAAACAGGGTTTGTCCCGGCAGTTCGAAACGCACGCGCCCGTTGTCGCAGGCAAACGGTGCGTCGCGGCTGCGATTGTCGGCGCCGAAGTACCGCAGCGCGCCATGGTTCAACGGGCAGCGGGCGCCGCTCAGATCGACGCGTTGCAGGCGCGTTCCTTTGTTCACTCCGAGCAACGTGCGCTGCTCGTCGCCGGCCATCGCCAGCACATCCACCTCGAAGGCGTCGTTGTCCAATTGCAGCACTTGCCGCAGCCAGTGGCGGGCGATGAATTGCTGGGCCAGACCGACCGGTTTCAGCTCGAAGCGATCCTCGCCCAATACGCGCAACATGCCTTTGGGGTATTGCGGCTCATCGGCGGCCTGAAACCAGTTGAGCATGCTCAGCAAACCGTCCTGCGAGGCGTTGATCACCACCGACGCCCACCACAGCGAGGTGTAATGGGTTTCCTGATCGTAGGGGCTGAGGCTGGAGCCGCTGGACAAGTTGGTCT
This sequence comes from Pseudomonas sp. NDM, assembly GCF_003105095.1. NCBI lineage: Bacteria > Pseudomonadati > Pseudomonadota > Gammaproteobacteria > Pseudomonadales > Pseudomonadaceae > Pseudomonas > Pseudomonas sp. NDM. The sequence continues at coordinate 81,038 of NZ_QETJ01000003.1, forward strand.
GATCGAGGAGCAAGGCCTTGCGCGGCTGACCATTGGCGTCGAGGCCGACCAGTTCGGCGGCGCGCCGCACACTGTCGCGGTAGACACGGGTGGCGAGCAGATCGCGAATCATCCATTCATGCCAGGCCAGTGCATCGATCTGGTCGGCTGACTCGCTGAGCAGGCGCCGCGCCCAATCGATCCCGCGCTTGTCCGCCGCGTTATCGGCGAACGGGCCGTTGACCAGTCGCGAGCTGGCTGGCATGGCGATGCGTACACCGGCGCGGGCATTCGCCGGGTCGCTGCGCACCTGACGGGCCATGCTGGCGAAAATCGCCTGATACTGCCCATAGCTGGAGTAGTTGAGATTGGGCTCGTCGGCAAAGCCGATGTAATGCGTGCCGTTGCCGCCGAGGGCGCGGGTGCTCGCCAGCCAGGCGTCGAGGCCGCTGTTGCTCTGCACGTCGGCGCGCAGATCGGCCTGGCGCTGACTGCCAGCCAGCAGGGTGATGTCGTTGCGAATGCCGAAGCGCTGCTGATAGACCCGGCGGAATGCGTCCTCGAACTGCGGATTCTGCGCGGTGACGTCGACAAAACTGTAATAGCTCGCCGCCGTCGGCTTCAGCGCATCGAGCAGCGCATGGCTGGCCGCTGGCGGCATCACGTAGGGCAGAGCGATGCCAAGATCCGGCGTGCGTCCAAGGACTTTGTCATGCAGTACCAGCCGCACATCTCCGACCTCTTCGCGCAGCGGTTGCAGTTGCTGCGGATTCTGCGCAAACAGATTGGCCGTACCATCGAGCCAGAACGCCGCTTTGCCGCTGCCTTGCAGTTGCAGGCGCCAGACCTGCTCGCGCGGGCTGACCGGCAACGCAACCTGATCGAACTGCCAATAGGCGCGATAGGGTTTCAATGCGAGGGTCAGTGCCTGGTGGTCGCCGACCTGCTGCGCCTGCAGTGCGGTGACGCCGCCATGGAATTTGCCGGCGAGCACCGCGTGCTCACCGGCCGCAACTTTGAAATACAGCACGTCGCCATTCTTGCTTTCGGCACTGAAGTGCACTTTGGCCGGGGCAAACAAGGCGACGGTGCGCTCATCGTGTTCGATGCGGTAGTGGCGGAAGCTGTAGCCAGGAATTTCCAGCCGATAACTCGCCGCACCGGGCAGCAGCGGCCAGCGCTGACTGCCACGGGTTTCGCTGGCCTTGATCAAGCGTTCGCCGAGCAATTTGCCGCGACCATCGAGCAGGTAGAGCTGCTCTTCATTGGCATCCGCTTGCCACGCCGGGTTCCAGCGCACGGTCACGCTGTCGGGCTGATCGGTTTGCAGAAACAGACTGCCGTCACGAATCTCGCCCCAGCGCATCGACGCCGCCAAAGCGTCCAGCGACAAGCCGAGTCCGAACAGCAGGTACCAGCCTTTCATGCCGGCTTCCTCTGCAGCATCGACCACATCGGCAGCACGTCGCGGGGCAGGATGATCAGGGTTTGCCAGAACGGCACGCCGCTCAAACGGCAATACAGCACGAGCATGGCCACGGTCACTGCCAGATAGGCGATCGATGAGGCGGCAGCGGCGCCGACAATGCCGTAGGCCGGAATCAATATCAGGTTCAACGCCAGATTGAGCAGCGCGCCCAGGCCCATCAACAACGACACCGTGCCGGGGCGATTCTTGCCCAGCAAGTCCAGGCGCAGAATGCTCGCGTAGCACAGGCCCAGCAGGCCCGGCAGCAACGCCAGCAGCGCCGGATATGCCGGCTGGTAGGCAGCGCCAAACAGAGTAACGATCAACCATTCGCCGATCACGGCCATGCTCAGGCAGGCGCCGAGCATTACCGTTGCGGTCAGGCGCAATGCCAGCGGAGTGACCTTGTCCATGCCTTCATCCTGTTGCAGCAGGCGCTTCATCAAGGGTGTGGTCACCGCTTCGGGGACGATCAGCAGCAATTCGGCAGCAGCGCTCGCCATGGCGTAATGGCCCAGCGCGGTGCTGCCGAGCAGGGCGCCGATGAACAGGTAATCGGAGCGCAGAATCACTTGCTGAAACAGCAGATCGGGATGGCTGCGCGCACTGAAGCGCAGCAGTTCGTTCTGGCTGGCGCGATCCCATTGCAGCTGCAAGGGCTGCGCCCGCTTCAGCCAGACCCAACCGGCGAGCACCACCAGACTGATACCTGCCAGCCAGCTGATCAGCGCCGCCTCCAGCGCTGCGCTCTGCCACATCCAGAACAGCGCGACGAACAGCAACAGCGGCGCCAGCGATTCGATCAGCCGCAAGACGTTGAACGCGACCACGCCACCCGAGGCGTTGTGCAGTGTCAGCAGGCCGCTTTTCAACACGGTCAACGGCACCGCCAAAAGCAACAGCCAGGCGAGCAGGCCCAGTTGCACGGTCACGTCCAGCTGCGCGCCGAATTCGCGTACCAGCGCGACCACCAGCAATGTCAGCAAACCGGCCAACAGGCAACCGAACACCAGCACCTGGCTGAGCAGCAAACCCATCGGCCGCTGCTTCGCCGCCTGATAACCGACCGCCGTATTCAATCCGCCGCTGGTGGCGGCGCTGATCAGATCCGGCAAAGTGCTGAGCAGGGCGAACAAGCCGCGTTCGCTGGGCCCGAGAATCCGCGCGAGCAACACGTTGCGCAGCAAACGCAGGGCGATCATCGCCAGTTTGGTGCCCATGCTTAGCGCCAGGTGCTTGAGGTAGTTGCCTCGGCTCATGGCCGCGCTCCCCGGTAGATCCGCCACGACAGCAATTGCGGATGGCGGGCGGTGCGCTGGCTGACGCCGAAACGCGGCAGGTTCAACGGGTCGCCGTCGCCGCGATAGATCCCGGTGCCGGTGCCCAGCGCAAACGGGTAATCATGATCGGCGACCTGCTGGCGCACGCGTTCATCGTTGTCGCCGTTGGGGTAGCAGTAAACCGGCAACGGTCGGTTGCAGCCGTTGTTCAAGGCGTCGCGGCTGCGGCGGATTTCTTCGCTCAGGCGCACGTCGTCGAGGCCGGTGAGGATCGCGTGGCTGGCGCCGTGCGGGCCGAAACGCACCAGACCGGAGGCTTCCATCGCACGCACCTGATGCCAGTCCAGTGCCTGTGGCAGAGCGTCTTTCGGGCATTCGTCGGTGAGCTGTTCCAGCTCCTGCGGCGCCAGGCTTTTCAGCCCTTGCAGGTAATGCAGCAACGCCAGACTGCGGCGCTCGACATCGATGTCATCGAGCAGCACTGGTAGCGGATGTTTGCACGCGTGCAGGCATTCAATCAGGTGCATGCGCGCCTTTTCACCGTGGCTGCCCCAGAGGGTTTCGCCGAGGCTTTCCCACCAGAACCGTTGGCGATTGCCGATGAAATCGGTGGAGAGGAAAATGCTCGCTGGCACTTGATGTTTTTGCAGCAGTGCAAACGCGTTGACCGCGTTGTCGCGCCAGCCATCGTCGAAGGTCAGCGCCACGCGCGGGCGTTCGCTGCGCAAAGCGTTGGGCTGGAGGATTTCCATCAGCGGCACGCAGTCGAAATGCTTGCGCAGCCACACCAGCAAATGCTCGAACGCCTTGGGCCCGACGCACAATTCATTGCGGTGCGGCAGGTCGGCGGCGCGGTCATTCGACAGCACGCGGTGCAGCATCAGAATCACCCCGGCGCCCTGCAACTGCTGACGACCCACCGGGGAGTTGAGATAGAGCCAGCCACTGGTGCTTTTTATCAGTTGTTTGATCGCCATGGCTTCGGTCCTCTTAACGGTTCTGTTCCGGATTCCACTGGGCATACCGCTGGCCACGCAGGAACTGCCACAGGCCAAGACTCATCCCGGCGAGGGTGACCAGCAGAAACGCGGCGAGGCGGAACGGTTTCGGCAAGCGGTGTTGCCCATCCAGCAGCCCGGCAATCGCCACGCTGTAGCCGAACAGTTGCGCGATCAGGCTCAGGCGATAGAAGCCGTGTTCTTCCCACAGCCAGCAATTGCTCAGCAGCAACGGCAGCAGCAGCACCGGCGCCAGGCGGCGGATCAGTTTGTGGCTGATCAACGCCAGGGAATACAGGCCATGCTTGAGCGGATTGAGCAGCTCGCGGCGCTGGGCCAGGCTTTGCAGGCCGCCGACGGTGACGCGCTGCCGGCGGCGAAACTGTTTGTCCGCCTCGTCGACGCCATGGTCGATCACTTGCGCTTCGGGCACGTAGACGATGCGCTTGCCGGCCACCGGTGCGCAGGTGCTGATAAAGAAGTCGTCGTTGACTTCGGCCGGCACGTTCTGGAACAGTTCGCGGCGCAAGGCGAGCAGGGCGCCGTCGGCGGAGACCATGCAGCCGGTGCGATTCTCGACCCGGCGCAACCAGCCTTCGTAATGCCGATACAGACTGTCGCCGATGCTCAGGCCGCCACCGGTGACTGGTATCACCATGTGCCCGGCGCAGGCGCCGACCTGCGGATCGCTCAGCGGCGCGAGCAAGTGGCCGAGGGTATCGCGCGACCATTGGTTGTCGGCATCGGTGAACACCAGAATGTCGCCGCTGCTCAGGGCCGCGCCGGCATTCAACGTGGCGGCTTTGCCCTGACGCGGCAGGTCGAGGACGGTGATGCGCGGATCAATCACTTTGTGCGCGCAGGCCACGGTGTCGTCCGTCGAGCCGTCGCTGGCGAGGATGATCTGCAGCGTCGCCGGTTGATAATCCTGGGCCAGCAGCGTGCGCAACTTGTGCTCGATATGCCGCGCCTCGTTATGCGCAGCGATGACGATGCTGACGTTCAGCGGCGGTGCCGGCGTGTGTCGCCACGCCGGAAACAGCGGCGCGAGGATCGTCAGCAACAGCGGGTAGCCGACGTAGGCGTAGACCGGCAGCAACAGGCACATCCAGAAAATGAATTCAGCCACGGGCAGGCCTCCTTGCGTTCCACTGACACAGACTCAGGATGAAAGCGGCGCCGGCCAGATGCAGGCGCAGCCAGTGCAGGCCCCACAGTTGCAGGGTAAAGACCGGATCACGGTGCTTGATACTCTGGCGAACGCTCAGTACCAGACCCGGCATCAGGGTCAGCGTCACCATTAGCGCCGCGTGGTGCGGAAAACCGTCAAGCAGCGCCGAGATCGCCAGAAAGTCCAGCAGCCAGACGAACAACGACAGCATCGGGAAGCGCAGCAGGCGCAGGCTCATGCCATGGGTGCGCAGCAGTTGCAGATGGCTACCCTGACGCCACATTTCTTTGCCCATCCATTCGCGCCAGTTCATCTCGTAACCCCAATGCAGCGCGACGAGGTCGTTGACCGACAGCAGGCGCGCGCCCTGTTCGTGCAAGCGCAGGGTGAATTCCTTGTCTTCGCCAGTGCGCAGGGCCTCGTTGAAACCGCCGACCTTGTCGAACCATGCGCGACGCATCAGCAGGTTGGAACTGGGCAGCCAATCGACGCTGTGGCTGGCGCGGTGCGACGGCTGCGAAGTGCGGCGCTGCCAGGCCGTGGCGAACCATGGCGCCTCGGCCGGCGTGTGCAGGTCCAGGCCGAACACATCGGCCTGGCCACTGGCCTCGATGTCGAACGTTGGCTGCAGCCAGGTTTCCGGCATTTCTACGTCGGCGTCGATGAAGGCCAGCCATTCGCCGCTGGCGATCGCCGTGCCGCGATTACGCAGCGCACCGATCAACAGCCCCGGCAAACTGAGCACGGTTGCGCCGAACTGCCGGGCAATGTGCGGGCCCTGGTCGTTCGAACCGTTGTCGACCACGATCAGCTCGCACTCGACATTGGCCGCGTGTGCGGCTTTTTGTGCGGCGAGCAGGGTTCGGCCAATGTGCCGCGCCTCGTTGTACATCGGAATGACGATGCTGATCCGCTTCATGCCTGCGTCTCCGTAGTCAGTGGCGCCTGCTCGGCCTTGACGCGCAGCACGCTGGTCAGCGCCAGCATGATCCACACGTACTTCTGGTTCGGCGCGCTGAGGAACATCAGGAACAGGGTCAGCGACAGAAAGCTCACACCCAAATGGGTCATCATGTCTGCCCTGTGTCCATCACCGCGCAGCATCCACGCCGCCCGCGCGCGGATCAGGTTGTACAGACCGAGCCCGAGCATGCCGACGAAGAACAGCCCGGCGGGCACGCCCAGTTCGCTGAAGATTTCCAGATAGGTGTTGTGGGCGCGGCGGTACAGGTCGCCGATCTTGCGGTTGGCGGAAAACGCCTTGGCGTAACCGGTGGTCGCGTAATGCAACGGGAAGGTGCCGGGGCCGGAGCCGAGCACCGGGTGCTCGCGGATCATCTGGCTGCCGACGACGATGTAGGAAGCACGGCGCCCGAGGGATTCGTCCTGCGCCTTGGAGCCGGCGCTGAGGATGCTCAATGACTGGATCCGCGCCAGGTAACCGGCCGGCATGGCGTAGATCGCCAGCGGAATCACGATGGCCGCACCGAGCATGACGAACCCCAGGTGCCGTGGACGAATGTGGGTCAGTTGCGCGCGGTAGTGCCAGATGCCGATGAGCAGGCTCAACGCCAATACCACCAGGCCTGAGCGTGATTCGGTCTTGGTCATGCCACCCAGCAACAGCAGGCAGCAGGCGCCCCAGAACAGGCGGTGCAGCAGGTTCGGGCTGCGGATCACCAGCAGCAGTCCGAGAGGAATGGCGAAGGCGATGAGCATGGCGAAGGCGTTGGGGTCTTCGAGCAGGCCGGCGGCGCGCCCCTGATCCTGGAACTTCGCCGAGAACATCGCCATGGCGCAGGTCGCGGTGACGGCGAGGGTCACCAGCCGGGCGAACAGGTCGAGGTTCAGTTCGCGGCCAATCAACAACGTAATGACAAACAGCACCAGACCAACGCTGAGTTCGCGCAGGTGTCCCAGCGACATGCCCATGTCATCGGTATTGAGCAGGCTGAGAAAATACACAACCATGAAGCCGATCAGGCAGTGCCACAGATTGCTGCGCAGGCGCTGCGACGGAATCTGGTGCAGCGCCAATTGCAGCATCACGATCACTGCCAGCGAGGCGCCGAGCAACTTGCTCCCCGACACCGAGCTGTCCTTGAAGAAACCTTCGAACGGCACCAGCGCGGCAATGCCGAGCAGGCCCCAGGTCGGCTTGCGGTACAGGACGGTAAAACCGACCAGGCCAATCACCGCTCCCGGAGCCAGATAAGGCCAGGGACTGGCCAGCAAACCCAAGCTGACCAGAGCAAACAGACTGACGATCGAGAGCGGGAAAATCATGCGCGTGTCTCCCGTGCCGTGTGGATGTACAGCTGCGACCAGCGTTCGGCCAAAGCCTTGAGGTCGTAGCGTTCCTGTTGTGTACGTCTGGCGTTGTCGCGCAACTGCGCTGCCAGTTTCGGTTCGGCCAGCAGTGTGTCGAGCTGGCGGGCGAGGGCGGCGGTATCCGTCGGCGCGGCGAGCAGGCCGTTGTGGCGGTCCTGCAGGACATCGGGAATGCCGCCGACCGCGAACGCCACCACCGGCACCCCGGCCTGCATCGCTTCGAGCAGAATCATCGGCGTGCCCTCGGTGCGCGAGCTGATCACCAGCGCATCGAGTTGCTGCCACCAGCCTTGCATTGCCGTCTGATAGCCCGGCAGGCGAATCCGCGGCTGCAAACCGGCAGCATCGATGCGCGCCTGCAAGGCCTCGCGTTCCGGGCCGTCACCGAGCATCACCGCGTCCAGTTGCGGATGCTGGTGACACAGGCCGATCAGCGCATCGAGAAACAGGTCCGGGCCTTTTTCACTGCTCAAACGACCGACGTACCCGACCAGCCAGCGTTGCCGGTCTGCCACCGGCTGCATCGCCGGCGCGGCTGGTAAACCGTTGGGTATCACCTGCAACTTCTCCGCACGCACGCAGGCCTGGAGGTGCAGCGTGGCGATGCTTTGCGCCACGCAGACCACCCGTTTCACCGACGCCGTGCGGCACAGTTGCAGGCTCAACCAGGTGTAGAACTTCTGCTTGCGACTGCGCGGCGTGAAGCCGTGCTGAGTGATCACCAGCGGCAGGCGCAACAGCGTGGCGCCGACCCAGCCGAACAGCAGCCCTTTGAAGTTGTGGGTGTTGAGCAACGGCTTGTCGCCCCGGCGCTGACGCAAGTGCCGCAACAGCTCCCCCAGCCCGGCACAACCACGGGCGTCCACCCCGGCTTCACGAAAGCGCGCGATCAGTTCTGGTGGCGCATCGAGGAACAGCACCTGGTGCTGTCCCGGCGTTGCCAGGCAATGATCCAGCAACATCCGCTCGGCCCCGTAGAAGCCGCCGCTGCTGAGCAAATGAATGATCGGCAGGGCGACGATTGGGGTGGACACCGCGTTCAATTGCGCACCCAGTGAACCAGGCTCGGCATGGTCCAGTTCTTGTGCGGATTGCCCGGCTGCGACGTTTCTTCGTTGAGCACCAACAGGACCGGAAGGCCCAGCTCGTGGCTGATTTGCGCCGGATGCTTGAAGCGGTGATCAAAGAACTCACGCACGTAGACGAAGGCGATCGCCAGCAGCAGGCCGGTGAACAGCCCGAACGGAATGATCAGCAGCGGTTTCGGGAACGCCGCCTCGGTCGGTTCGAACGGTGGGCTGAGTACCCGGGCGTTGGACAGGTCATCGTTGAGCGAGCGCGTGGTGCTGCTTTCGGCAAAGCGCTGGGCATAGGTCGAAAACGCTGCGTGCAGCGCATCGATCTCGGTGTCCATCTGACGCAGTTTGCTCTGGGTCTGTTGCAGGTCGCGGATGCGGTTCTTGAACTCGGCGATGCGCGCGGTTTTCTGCTCGATCACCTGCTTGACCACGGCCAGGTCGGCGGTGCGTTCCTGGATGCGGTTGCTCACCACTTTGAGAAACTGCTGACGGGTGCGGGCGATCTGTTCGCGAGTCAGCAGCATCGGTTCGCTGCCGGGCTGGAACACCGCCAGATCGTTCATGTAGCGGCTGACCTGACTGGTCAGTTGCTCGCCCATCTGTTTGATTTCCCGGTCCTCGAACGCCACGTTGTCGACGGTGGTGGTGAAGGTGTAGGGAAAGGTGTAGTCGTTGAGTTTGCTGCTGCTGGCGGCGGCGAGCGCGGTTTTCAGATATTCGAGCCAGCGCTGGCTTTGCAGCAGGCGATCCTGATACAGGTTCAGCGCCTGTTCTTCAGTGTTGATTGCATTGAGGCGGAAGGTGATTTCTTCCTTCGGATCCGCCGCGCCGACATTTTCCAGCAGCGCTTGGCGGTTACCTTCCAGACCATCGAGACGCACCTGATACTGGTGCTTTTTGGTCTCGTAGAACGACTGCGGCAAATCGATCGATTGCAACGCCTGACGGCTGACCAGATAGTTCTGCAGCAGGGCGCTGACGAACGTCGTGCCTTGGCGCGGATCCGGGAAGCTGTAGGTGATCGAGATCACGTTGGAGCCGGGCAGGGTTTCGATTTTCAGGCTGTCGACGGCTTGCTGGGTCAGGGCGTCGAGGGTGGTGTCCCGCACCGGATCGGTTTCCATGCCGAGCCCGTTGCGCAGCGGGTTGATCACGTACTCGCGCAGCGGTGTCGAGACGTAGCGCTTGAACGGTTCGCCGAGCAACTTGGCGAACACCCCAGGTGGCGGGCTGTATTCACCGTTGTCGCGCAGTTCGCTGATGGTCTGACGGATCAGCGCTGGCGAGCGGAGGATGTTGCTCTCGGTTTCCATGTCCGCCAGTGACGGTGGAATGAAGGTGGCATTGTCCACCGTGAGCGACGTGGTGGCGTCACCCTGAGAGAGTTTTTTCGACTGTACGATGACCTGCGCGGTGATGTCGAAGCTCTGTTTGAGCAGCAGCGGCAGGAGCAGGGCGATGACTGCAAAGGTCAGGAACACGCGCTTCACCAGTTGCTTGTTGGCGAAGAAGATCCTGAAGAACTCATGCAGGTAGTTTTCCTTTGGGTTCATGTCGGTCACCTGTGAGTTAGTTGTCACTGTCTTTGTTGTCGACGCGGTAGCCGAAGCTGAAACCGACGCCCTGGAACAGCACCACATCAGCCAGTTGGCGGGCGAGTTCGCCGGCGCTGGCCAGTTTGGTTTTTGGCACGTAGAGCATGTCGTCCGGTTGCAGGTAAGCGATTTGCGGAGCATCGCCGGACAGGGCTTTTTCGACGTCGTAGCGCACCGCTTTCACCTGATTGCCGTTGCGCCGCATGATCACCACCGAATCCAGCCGGGCCTTGACGTTGGTACCGCGCGCCAGGGTCAGCGCCTCGAGCACCGACACCGGCCGGCGGATCGGATACGAGCCCGGTTGTGCGACTTCACCCAGCACGTAGATCTCGTTGCCGGCGGTGGACTTGAGCAGCACGTCCACAGTCATCCGGCCCGGCAGTTGCGCGTACTTTTTGTTGAGGAAAGTTTCCAGTTGATTGACGGTCATGCCTTGCAGCGGCACGGCGCCGATTTCCGGAAAACTCGCGTAGCCGTCAGTGCCGACGGTGATCTCGCGGCTCATGCCGGTGGCCGGGTGGTTCAACGCGCTTTTCAGGTTCTGCTCATTGCTCAGAGGGCTGATGATCTGCACGGTGAGCTGGTTGCGGTTGGGCTGGAAGAGTTGTTTGCGCTGATAGACGCGCTGGATTTCCTGGCGCGCTTCTTCGCTGGTCAATCCGGCGATTTTCACCGAGGTGTTGGCGCCCGGCAGCTCGATGGTGCCGTCGGGCAGCACCAGTTGATTGCCGTTGAGCTGGCTGGCGGCGGTGAAGTTCAGACCGATCTGGTCGCCCGATTGCACGCGGTAAGCGTCCGAGCCGCTGGTACTGATATGGAAGATCACGTCCAGCACATCCTGCGGGCGCAGGGTCTGCTCGATCTTCGGCATATCGGTCGCCTGGGCGTTGGCCGGGGAGGCGGTGAGAATATTCACCGGCATGTTCTGGGTGTCGGAAGTGCTGGAGCAGCCCGCAAGCGGCAGCAACAGCAGGACAAGCATTCTGGCGTTCATGGCGTCATCCTTTGCGTTCGCTTACAGGTTTTTGTAAAGCCATTTGGGCATGTAGTACTTGCGCCGGTTGAACACGCTGCCGACCACGTTCGCTCCGGCCTGAGTCAGGCGTTGCACAGCGGCCTGGGCGACTTCCCAGCGGGTGTCTTCAGCGCGGACGACAAACACCACGCCGTCGACCTGAGTGCTGATGACCAGGGTGTCGGCGGCGGAGTACACCGCGTCGCCATCGATCACCACGAAGCGGTACTGGCTGCCCAACTGGTCGAGCAACGGGCTCAGGCGCTCGGCAGTCAGATGCTCCAGCGTGCGGATCGGCCGGCCGTTGGGCAGCACATGGAAGGGCAGGCTCGACACCTGCACCACGCAGTCCTGCAACAACGGCGGGTTGTCCGGGTTGAACAGCAGGTCGCGCAGGCCGCGCTCCTTGCCGAGGTTCATCTGCTGGGTGAGGTTGTCCGCCGACTGGCTGGCATCGACCAGCAGCACCTGGCCGCTGCTCATCTGCGCCAGTTGACTGGCCAGTGCCAGCGCGCTGGTGGTGGTGCCGGCGCCGGGATTGGCGGCGGTCAGGAACAGGATCCGCAGATCGAGATCCAGCACGGTCGACGTCAGATTCGATTCGCTGGGGCTGGCGATGCTCAGGCTTTTATTGGTTGAACCGTCCATTAGCTTGCTCCGTGGCCGCTGAATACTTTGAAGGGGGTTTTCAACAGAATCTTCAGATCAAGCAGAAGGCTCTGCTCGGCGATGTAGCTGAGGTCCAACTCAACGCGCTGGTCGAAGTCGATGTTGCTGCGTCCGGAGATCTGCCACAGACCGGTCATGCCGGGGTAGATCGCCAGACGCGCGAGGTGATTGTCCTTGTAGCGGTAGGCATTGAACGAGGTCGGACGAGGGCCGACCAGGCGCATGTCGCCGGTCACCACGTTGATCAGGTTCGGCAGCTCGTCGAGGCTGGTGCGCCGCAGAAAGCTGCCGATGCCGGTGACCCGCGGGTCCTTGTCGATCTTGAAGTCGATGGCGTCGGCCCCGTGCTTGTTCAGGTGGCGCAGCGACTCTTTGAGTTCTTCGGCGTTGCTGACCATGGTGCGAAACTTGAACATGCCGAACTTGCGCCCGCGATAACCGGTGCGCTTTTGGACGAACAGCACCGGCCCCGGGCTGGTGAATTTGATCACCAGCGCCAGGCCCAACAGCAAGGGCGAGATCAGCAGCAGAATGGTCAGCGCACCGAGGCAGGCGACCACTCGATTGGTCCGCGACAGCTGCCATGGGCGGCCACCATCGCGGCCGCTGAGCCAGCCGCGACCCTGGCGATGAATCGCTGCGTCGAGACGCATGCGATGTTCGGGGTCGACGCGCTTGTCAGGGCGCATCTGTGCAATCGACACACTTTTTTCATGTCCAGTCATGGCGTCCTCCGCATTCATTCAGCCGCAAGCGGCGCACGGGCAGTGGGGTAGTAGTCGCGGAACCAGGCAATGAAGCGGCCCAGTCCTTCATCCAGTTCTATCCGGGGCTGGAATCCGGTGGCCTGGGCCAGATCGCTGGCTTCGGCGCAGGTGTTGAGCACGTCGCCCGGTTGCAGCGGCAGCAGCTCGACAATGGCTTTCTGGTCGAGGTGTTTTTCCATCAGCGCGAGGTAGGTTTTCAGCGCGACCGGCTGCTGCCCGCCGATGTTGAACAGGCGCCACGGCGCCATGCTGCTGGCGGGGTCGGGCTGCTCGCGATCCCACTGCGGGTTGGCCTGCGGTGGCTGATTGATCAGGCGGGCAATGCTTTCGATGATGTCGTCGATGTAGGTGAAATCGCGCTGATGCTCGCCGTAATTGAACAGCTTCAGCGGCTCGCCTTCGCTGATCGCCCGGGCGAACTGGATTGGCGACATGTCTGGCCGGCCCCAAGGCCCATAGACGGTGAAAAAGCGCAGGCCGGTGCAGGGAATGCCGAATAGATGGCTGTAGCTGTGCGCCATCAGCTCGTTGGCTTTCTTGGTCGCGGCGTACAGCGACAGCGGATGGTTGACGCCATCCTTGACCGAGTAAGGCGTGTGCTGGTTGGCGCCGTACACCGAACTCGACGAGGCGTAGATCAGGTGCTCGACCGGGTGATGCCGGCAGCTCTCGAGAATGTTCAGGAAACCGTTGAGGTTGCTGTCCAGGTACGCCCGTGGATTGTCCAGGGAATACCGCACCCCGGCTTGCGCGGCCAGATGAATCACCACTTGCGGCTGCTCGCGGGCAAACAATGCGTCGATGGCTGAAGCGTGAGCCAGATCCACAGTGGCGAGCTGAAAATCGCCAACCTGCTCGCGCACCCACTGCACGCGGTCATGCTTGAGTTGCGGGTCGTAGTAGTGATTGAAATTGTCCAGGCCAACCACCGCATGCCCGTCGCGCAGCAAGCGCAGGACGCAATGGGCACCAATGAAACCGGCGGCACCGGTCACCAGAATCTTCATGGCCGTGGCCCTTCAGGGGCGATGTGGCGCAGACCGATACCGCTGTAATGCAGGCCGGCGGCGGCCACTTGTTCCGGGTTGTAGAGGTTGCGGCCGTCGATGATCACCTTCGACCGCAGCTTCTCGGCGAGCAGCTCGAAATCGACCACGCGGAAGTTTTTCCACTCGGTGCAGATCACCAGCGCGTCGGCGTCTTCGAGGGTGTCGTCGCGTGTGGCGCACAGGTGCAGGTCGTTGCGATAGCCATAGAGGCGCCGGCATTCGGACATGGCTTCCGGATCATAGGCCTGCACGCTGGCGCCTTCGGCCCACAACGCGTCCATCAGATAACGGCTGGGGGCTTCGCGCATATCATCGGTGTTCGGTTTGAACGCCAGGCCCCAGACCGCAATGGATTTGCCGGCCAGGCCCTGAGGAAACTGCGCGCGCAATTTGCTGAAGAGGATGTGCCGCTGGCTGTCGTTGACGTCGGTGACGCTGCGCAGCAGTTTCAACGGCATGCCGTTGTGTTCGGCGGTGTGCAGCAGCGCCCGCAGGTCCTTGGGAAAGCACGAGCCACCGAAGCCGCAGCCCGGATAAATGAAGTGGTAGCCGATGCGCGGATCGGAGCCGATGCCTTTGCGCACCGCCTCGATATCGGCGCCGAGCAGTTCGGTGAGATTAGCCAGTTCGTTCATGAAACTGATGCGGGTGGCGAGCATCGCGTTGGCCGCGTACTTGGTCAGTTCGGCGCTGCGGTTGTCCATGAACATCAGTTTTTCGTGGTTGCGGCAGAACGGCGCGTACAGCTCGCTCATCTGCTCGCGGGCAGCGTCGTCGCGGGTGCCGATGATGATCCGGTCCGGGCGCATGCAGTCGGCGAGGGCGCTGCCTTCCTTGAGGAATTCCGGGTTCGACACCACGCGTACCTGCAGCTCGGTTTTGCCCCGTTGCAGCAATTCGCTGGTGGCTGCGGCCAGAACCTGATCGGCAGTACCGACCGGCACGGTGGATTTGATGATCAGCGTGCGATCGGCTTCCATCAGTCCGGCAATCTGCCGGGCGACGTTGAGCACATGGCTGAGATCGGCGGAGCCATCCTCGTCCGCCGGAGTGCCGACGGCGATGAAGATCAGCTCGGCGTGAGTCACCGCATCGCTGGCCTGGGTGCTGAACGACAGGCGCCCGGCCTTGATGTTTTCTTCAAGTGTTGCGGACAGGCCTGGCTCACTGATGGGCGGCACCGCTTGTTGCAGTTGTTTGATCTTGTTCGGATCAATATCAATGCATAAAACCCGATGGCCGACATCGGCAAGTGCGGCGGCTTGTATAAGTCCGACATAGCCAGTGCCAAATACGCTCACGTCCATCTGCGCACCTCAAATAAAACCAGAAAAGTTAACTACGGGATGAGATTGTTAAAGGGGTATAGCGCAGGGTTGGAAAAGCGTGTCAGCAAAATGACATGTTGCACGGGTATAACACTTGAGGGCTTTTTGGCGATTGGCCATCAAGTCATTGCTGCGATTGAATTTGTTGTTTTTTTGCAGATTTGTTCAGATTTAAAGTAACCGACAAGCGGTCGAAAGTATTGGTTTTAAAGGGGTTTCCAGATTTTGTGTGTCAGATTTGAGGCACCGTTTTTTTGACGGTCAATCCGGCTATCAGTCAATTCTTGCGCTTTTAGGGGTGGGTGCTAGTGTCAGGGTCTGACCGACAAAGCTTTGACATCCAACCATTTCTGCCCGCCCGGTATCGCCATGTTCAGATATGCCAAAGAACTCCTTTTAGTTGTCTTTTTGCTGTTGTATTCCGACTATTACCTCGAGCGGTTAAATGCTATCGGGTGGAGTTTGAATGCACTTGTTTTTGGCGCGGTGTTTTTGGCGCTGACTTTAGCGTTATATCTGGCTGCCTATATAAGGCAAGCTCTCGTTCGACATGCATTCGCATTAACGATGTTTGCGGCGGCGGTTTTTTTCGATGTCTATACCCGGGTCACTGCGGATTACCTGAGGTACAGCGATTTTGTCTCGCTGGTGTATTCCGGTGGCTTCATTCAGGAAGCCGCCTATCAGTATCGCGACGCGATCCTGCGCGCGGTGCTCAGCGGCTTGCTGCTGTTGTTCGGCATCGGGCTCAAGCCGCGTCATCCACTGGTCGTACCGAACACGTTGCGGATCGCGGCGCCCATCGTCGGTGTGTTGATGCTCAGCGCTCTGTTGTTTTTGCGTGCGGGAGAGGGCGCCCGGGGCCTGCCGATCATGTACACGCCTTTGGCCTATTTGAATCTGTTTGCCTATGAAGCGCTGCACGACACTGTCGGCCCGCGTGAGACGGTCACACTGGCGCGCGCCGCGCCTGCCGTCGGCCACGACATCGTGCTGATCATCGATGAAAGCATTTCCGGCAATTACCTCGACATCAACGCGCCGTTCGGCGTGCACAGCAACCTCAAGCAGGCGCCGGCCGGGGTCGATGTCTTCAACTTTGGCTACGCCGCGTCCATTGCCAATTGCAGCGCAGATACCAATGTCACCTTGCGCTACGGCGGCACTCGCGCCGATTACAGGCGCATCAACAGCACGCAGCCGTCGATCTGGCAGTACGCGAAAAAGGCCGGGCTCGGCACGGTGTACATCGACGCCCAGCGAACCGCCGGCAACCTGCAGAACCTGATGACCGCCGCCGAGAAAAACGACATCGACAGCTTTGTGCAGTTCGACCAGACCAGCGTCCGTGATCGCGACATGGCGGCTGCGGCGAAGCTGATCGAATTGCTCAACGACGAGCGTCCCGAGCTGATCGTGATCAACAAGGTCGGCGCGCATTTTCCGGTGCACGACAAATACCCGGACGCGTTCATGGCTTACCGACCAACGCTGCCACGCGGGCAGTTCACCGAAGTCGCCGACACCGGGGAACGTGCCGGTTTCAACGGCCAGCCGGATGACTGGGTGCTGTATCGCAACGCCTACAAGAACACGCTGTTGTGGAGTGTCGGCGAGTTCTTCGCCCGGGTCTTTGCCCAGGCCAATCTGCGCAACGCGCTGCTGATCTACACCTCCGATCATGGCCAGGATCTGCATGAACGCGGCAACCCGGGTTTGAATACCCATTGCGGCGGCGACCCGGTGGAAGAGGAGGGGCTGGTGCCGTTGGTGATGATTCAGGGAAGTGGGCTGCAGACGCCGGACTGGGCGGCGAATCTGCCGGCCAACAAGGACCGCTCCAGCCACTACAACATTTTCCCGACACTGCTGCAGGTGATGGGTTACGACCTGGCGGGGATTGAAGCGCTGTATGGCAAACCGCTGAGCGTCCCGACGGCAGATGAGTTCACTTTCAACTACCGCTTCAATGCGCGGTTGGGGGCCAAGCCTGAGTGGAAGCATATTGATCTGGGCAGCATCGTTACGCCTGAGCGGGCGCCTGCCACGGTGGCTTCGGGGCAGTGAGTTTCAGGTCACTCGGGCGGGCCTCTTCGCGAGCAGGCTCGCTCCCACAGGGAATGGCGTTCCAAGGTGGGAGCGAGCCTGCTCGCGAACAAAAACAGCACAGCCAGCGAGAATCTCAACCCTTGATGAACCGCGCCCGATATACCCCCGGCGCGCACCCCAGCCAGCGCAGACACGCCCGGTTGAATCCCTGCACATCGCTGTAACCCAACCGATCCGCCACTTCCACCAATTCCAATGCCCCGGCCTGCAACAGGTCCTCGGCCCGGTAGTGGCGATACTCGTCAAGCAGTTCGCTGAAGGTCCAGCCCAACGCCTTCAGGCGCCGTGCCGCCGTGCGCTCGAGCACATGCTGCGTTGCGCAGAATTGCTGCCAGTGCGCCGTCGCCAGATCCTCGATCAGGTAATCGCTGAGCTGTTCCAGCAAGGTCGGTTCACTGTGACGGCGGGTCTGCTCCAGCAAATCGATCAAGGTTGCTTCCAGCGCCGGATTGCCCGGCGTCAACGGCATTGCGAACAGCTGCGGATCCAGTTGAATCGCCGCGCATGGCTGCTCTGCGCTCACCGGGGCGCGGAACGCTGTTTCGTGTTGTTCGCGGCTTGCCGACACCAGCGCCACACCCAGCACCGGGTCACCCTTCAAACCGCTGGCGAGCAACTTGCGTCGCACCAGGCTGCACAGGCTGACAAGGATGTAATCGGTCAGCGCTGCCGGAGCACCGAGACTGCCCGTCTCGAGCAGACGCAGCGTGACCCCACGGTGTTCACGCATGATCTCCATGCGCAAATACCCGTTGAAAAACGCAAAATACTCGGCGAAAAACTCGCAGGCACGTTGCAGCGACACGGCGACATCGAACAGATAGGTCAAACCGTTGGTGGCGGTCGAAACAAAGCGTTCACCCGCCGCCAGACCGATCGACGGATCTCCGCTCTGCTCCACGGCAAACGACCAGAAGCGCCGCGACATCAGCAGCGGCATGCGCATGAACGGCGTGCGCAGATCAGACAGGCTGCGGCGCAGTTGGGCTTCGATTGCGCCTTGGGTAATGCCGCGCGCGAGCAATTCTTCAATGGCCGGCAACAGGGTCGGCGCGTAAAAGGCATTGGCGGCGAACGGCGTGAATTTGCTCATCGTGCGCAGGCTCTTGCGGTCATCGATTGGCGGTCAGCAAACGTTGATCGACGCTAAGGATCGCCTCGATCATCGCCCGCGCGGCAGGTGTCAGGGTATAGCCGGCGCGGCTGACGATGCCGTAACCCAATTGCAGTGCCGCCTCGTCGTGCGGTACGTCGACAAAATCGAGCAACTCGATCAGGCCCTCGTCGAGCTGTTCACGCAAAGCCTCAAGCGTCGCCAGACCCACGGCATCAGAGCGCAGGACCACACGCTGGATGGCGTCGAATTGTGCACACTCCACGCTCGGCGTGAAGTCGGACTCACCGAGGATATCGGCGAGCACCTTGCGGATCATCGGTGGAATGCGCGTGCCGACGATCGGGTAATCGAGCAGGGCGCGCAATTGCAGGTCTGCCTGCGCAACCAGCGGATGCCCGGCGCGACAGAAAAACCGTCCCGGCCGCCTGCGCAGCTGGTGCACCTGATACTGCGGATCACTGACGAAGTGCCGCGCGTCCGCGACGAAAAACTCGATCTGCTGTTCGCGCAACCACAGCGACAGTTGCTGCCAGTCGCCTTGGTGAAAGCGCGTGCGAATCGCCGGATGCGCCTGAATGAAATCGGCCAGCGCTTCGGGCACCAGCACTTGCGCCGGATACGGGCCGCAACCGAATTGCAGTTCGCCGCCGGTGAGGCCGTTGTATTGCGTCAATTCATTGTGCAGTGCCTGACTGCCGGCGAGCAGGCGCCGCGCGTGCTGCAGCACCAATTCACCTTGCCCGGTCAGGCGGAATTCACGGCTGCTGCGCTCGACCAGCGCGCAATCGAGGTCGCGCTCCAGCGTCTGGATGCTGCGGCTGAACGCCGGTTGGCTCAAGTTGATCGCCTCGGCGGCGCGGCCGAAATTGCGACAGTCTGCGAGGGCGACCAGGTGGCGAAGCTGGCGAAGGTCCATCATGCGTCTCCTGCATTTTGCGGATACTTTTAATGCATTGGATCGATAGCACGTCCGCTGGCATAAGTACACGCCTGGTCTTCCATGGCACGCCTTCATGTCCCAGCCTGTGTTCGCTTCCAGCGCTTTTGTCCGCACGATTCTCGCTCATGCTCGGCAGTCCGGACTGTGCCCGCAACACTTGATGGCGCGCGCCGGGATTTGCCCGTCAGTGCTCGCTGGGGCGCATCAATTGATCGCCGCACGATCGGTTGAACAGTTGTGGCGTGAGTGTGAGTGGGCGGGGGTGGCGCCGACGTTCGGCTGTGAACTGGCCGACGGGATGGCGACCGATTGCCTGCAAGGACTGAATATTCTCCTCGACTCGGCGGTGACCTTGCGCGCCAGTCTGAAGTGCTTCATCGACTGCTTGCCACGGGTTATCAACTACGTCGCGGTGGAGTTGGTCGAGGCAGGCGACGTTGCTCATTTGCGCCTGAGTTCGCTGCAGGGGCCGCTCCATCATTTCGCTCTGGACGCGGCGGCCGTGACGCTGGTGCGCAATATTGCCCGGCGGTCAGGCAGGGCGCCGGGAGATTTGTTTGTGAATGTCAGCCTGCGCGCTGCGCAAATGGCCGGGAGTTTGCTGCGTGAAATTGGTGTTGCGGTGGAGCAGGGCGAGCACCTGCGCCTGACATTGCCGCGCTCATGTCTCGATCAGGCCTTGCCTGGCGCCAATCCGTTTTTGCACCAAAGCGTGCTGCGCCACTGGCACGCTGAAGCCAGCGCACCTGCGCGCCAGGACAATCTGACAATGGCGAGCCACTGGCTGACGGCGGGCGATCAGCCGATCGAGCGCATAGCCGAACGGCTGGGCTATCGGCAGCCCAGTAACTTTATCCGCGCGTTCCGCAAACAGTTCGGGACTACGCCGAAGCAGTTTCGGCTGAACACTGGGCAGGTCTGTTGAACGCAGGATAGAGGTGTTTGATCGTCTTTGAGGGTGTCAGCAAGATTTTCCCCCTCACCCCAGCCCTCTCCCCCAAAGGGGGCGAGGGGGAAAGGGAGCCGATCTGCGTGTTATTCAAAATTGAATTCAACTCGGTATCCCAAGTCGGCGTACCTCGTCCATGCAACTCGGTCGGTCCTCTCTCCCTCCGGGAAGGGGGCTTATGACTCATGGGAGCCGATCTGCGTGTTATTCAAAATTGCATCAACTCGTTATCCCAACTCGGCGTACCTCGTCCATGCAACTCGGTCGGTCCCCTCTCCCTCCGGGAGAGGGCTAGGGTGAGGGGCTTTTGACTTACGGCGTGACGATATTGAACTGCGGTCCGAATGTATCCAGGCTGCCCATCAACAGCCCGAATTTCTGACCATTGCCCTGCAGCTTCACCAGCCCCTTCTGCATCGCCGTCGGGAAGTCCAGTTGCTTGAGGCTGATCTTTTCCAGCGTATCGCGGCTGAGGCTGACACTGGCATCCGCCGCCGGATTCAGGCCGGCGCGGTGAGTCAGCACGCCGTTGCGCAAGGTCAGGGTGAAATCCCTTTGCACGTCGTCGAACGTCCAGTTCAGCGTCAGGTCATTGGCCACGGCTTTGTCGCTGTCCAGGCGTACCGCGAGGTAGTCGAAGAACATTTCCGGACTCATCGCCCGCACCATGTCCGCCGACACGGAATTGGCTGATCGCGGCGGCACGCCGTCGCGCAGTTCCATCGCCCCGGTCAGGTACATGTTGCGCCAGGTGGCGTTCTCGCTTTGATAACCCAGCTGCTCCAGCGTCTCGGCCTGAGCCTTGCGTGCATCCGCATTGTCCGGGTCAGCGAACAGCAGCTGATTGCCCAACTGCGCGGCCCAACGGTAGTCCGCACTGGCCATCGCACTGCGCATTTTCTCCAGCACCGACGTGGCACCGCCCATGGCCTCGACCGAGCGTTTAGCCGCATCGACCGGCGGCAGCGGGTTGAGGTTGGCCGGGTTGCCGTCGTAGAAACCCATGTAACGCTGATACACCGCGCGCGTATTGAAACTCAGCGAGCCGTAATAGCCGCGGGTGTACCACTTCTGATCTAGCGAGCCGGGCAGTTTCTTGATCGCCTCGGCGATTTCCAGCGGCGTCAGGCCCTGGTTGAGCAAATGCAGGGTGCGGTCGTTGATGAAGGCGTACATGTCGCGCTGATCGGCGAGCAGAGTACGAATTCGCTCGCCGCCCCAGGTCGGCCAGTTGTGCTGAGCGAACAGCACGTCGGCTTTGTCACCATAGCGCGCCAGGCTGTCATCGAGGTATTGCGACCAGGCCTTGGCATCACGCACTTGCGCGCCGCGCGGAGTGAGGATGTTGTGCATCATCTGCGTGGCGTTCTCGGCCATGCACAAGGCTTTCAACTCGGGGAGATACAGGTTCATCTCCGCCGGCGCTTCGGTGCCCGGGGTCAGTTGAAATTCAACTTGCAGGCCAGCGATGGTGCGAGTTTCCAGCGGCTCGGCGATCAGGTCGGTGGGCGCGATCAGCGTGACCGTGCCGCCGCTGGGCGCGCTCTTGCCAAGGCCAGCGTCGACCTGACCTTTTTCACTGCGCGGCAACAGACTGCCGAACTGGTACTGCGCGCGGCGGCTCATGGCATTGCCGGCCATGACGTTCTCGCTCATCACGTGTTCCATGAAACCGACCGGCGCATAAACCTTGACCTTGCCGGCCTTGACGTCGGCCTCATCGATCACCCCGCGCACCCCGCCGAAGTGATCGACATGAGTGTGACTGTAGATCACCGCAACGACCGGTTTGCGCGGTCGGTTGGCGTAGTAGAGATCCAGCGCAGCCCTGGCGGTTTCGGCGATGGTCAGCGGATCGATGATGATCAGCCCTTCGTCACCTTCGATGATGGTCATGTTGGCCAGGTCGAGGCCGCGCACTTGATACAGCTTGGGGCTGACCTCGAACAGACCGGCGTGGGCGTTGAGTCGGGCTAGTCGCCACAGGCTCGGATTGACCGATTCCGGCGCCTTGTCCTCAGCGAGGAAGTCATAGGCGTTGACGTTCCAGATGACTTTGCCAGCCGCGTCTTTGATCTGGCCCTTGAACGGCGCGATCAAACCTTTGCTGACGGATTCGAAATCGGTGCGGTCGCTGAAAGGCAGGGTTTGCAGCACGGCAGCGTTGCTTGCGGCGGTTTGCACGCTCGGCGCCACCGGACCGTCAGCAGCGAGCAACGGCTGGCTCAGGCAAGTGGTGATCAGGCAGGTCAGCAGGCCACGCGGGCTCAGGATGAAACGGGGCATGGGTGTCTCCGGTTTTTTATCGTTATGGCCGAACAACCGGCAGCGTAGGATGCGGCGCAAGGTTGGCGATGATCATCAGCGGACAAAAACCATTCAGGGCCGCTATCCTAGGTCCAGGTTCACTGATCGGGTTTGCCCATGCTTGAGGTTCGCGACGTTTTCAAAAGCTATGCCACGCCACAAGGCGTGTTGCCGGTACTGCAAGGCGTCGACCTGACGCTGGCGGCCGGTGGCAGCCTGGCGCTGATGGGCGAGTCGGGCAGTGGCAAAAGCACGCTGCTGCATCTGGTGGCGGGGCTGGACAAGGTCGACAGCGGCAGCATCCGCAGCGGCGAACATCGCCTGGAAGCCATGAGCGAAGCGCAACTGGCCAACTGGCGGCGTACAGAAATCGGTCTGGTGTTTCAGCAGTTCAACCTGATCGGCAGTCTGCGCGTGGAAGACAACCTGGCCTTTCAGGCGCGCCTCGCCGGGCGCCATGAGCCACGCTGGCAAGCGCATCTGGTGCAGCGTCTGGGTCTTGGCGATCTGCTCTCGCGGTACCCCGAGCAACTCTCTGGCGGCCAGCAGCAACGAGTCGCATTGGGCCGGGCATTGGCCTCGCAGCCGAAATTGCTGCTGGCCGATGAACCCACCGGCAGCCTTGATGAAGCGACCAGCGATGAAGTGCTGCGGCTGCTGCTCGAATTGCTCGATGACACACCGACGACCCTGTTGATGGTCACTCACAGCCAGCGCGTTGCGGCGCGATTGGCCCAGCGTGTGGTGTTGTCGAACGGGCGGGTTGCCTGATGATCTGGCGGCAAACCCTGCGCGCGCTGCTCAGCCACTGGCGGCGCCATCCCGTGCAGTTTTTCAGTGTGCTCACCGGACTGTGGCTGGCCACCAGTCTGCTCACTGGCGTCGAGGCGCTGAACAGTCAGGCACGTGACAGCTATGCGCGGGCCAGCCAGATGATCGGCGGCGAACCGCAAGCCAGCCTGAGCACGCCGAACGGTGCGCCTTTTCCCCAGCGCTGGTTCATCGAGCTGCGCCGCCAGGGCTGGCCGGTGTCGCCGGTGCTGCAGGGCCGGCTGACACTCAAGGGCCACGAAGACCAACGCATTCAGGTGATGGGCATCGAGCCGGTGTCGCTGCCGACGGACTCCGCAGTGGCCGGGCAGGCGATGCCGATCGAGCGCATCGTCGAATTCTTTAGTCCGCCGGGCAGCACCTGGATTTCTCCGGACACCCTGCAAATGCTCGGCTTGCGCGAGGGTGAGAGGCCGCAAACCGTCAGCGGTCATCAACTGCCGCCGCTGCTCGCACAGAAAGACATGGCACCGGGCCTGTTGCTGGTCGACATCGGCGTCGCGCAAAGCCTGCTCGAACAACCCGAGCAATTGTCGCGGCTTCTGTTGCCCAAGGACTTTCATCAAGATTTACCGGCCAGTTTCAGCGATCGCTTGCAGCTCAAAAGCAGCGGCGAAGAAAACAATCTCGCGCGGCTGACCGAGAGCTTTCACCTCAATCTCGATGCCTTGGGATTTCTGTCGTTTCTGGTCGGTTTGTTCATCGTCCACGCCGCCATCGGCCTCGCTCTGGAACAGCGCCGAGGCCTGCTGCGCACATTGCGCGCCTGTGGTGTCAGTGCGCGAACGCTGATCGCGTGTCTGGTGGTTGAACTGGGCGGGCTGGCACTGATCGGTGGGCTGCTCGGTGTGATCAGCGGCTATTGGCTGGCCAGCGTGCTGCTGCCGGACGTCGCCGCCAGTCTGCGCGGATTGTACGGCGCGGAGGTGGCGGGACAGTTGCGTTTGAGCCCCTGGTGGTGGTTCAGCGGCATCGGTTTGAGCCTGTTCGGCGCGTTGCTGGCCGGGGCCAACAGTCTGCTGCGGGCGGCGCGTCTGCCGTTGCTGGCGGTGGCTGATCCGCAGGCCTGGCATCAACAGTATTCGCGCTGGTTGCGTCGGCAGGGTTGGCTGGCGACAGCGCTGCTGGCGATTGCGCTGGCCGCGCTGATCTGGGGTGACAGCCTGAGCAGCGGTTTCGTGCTCATGGCCGGGCTGTTGCTCGGTGCCGCGCTGGCCTTGCCGGTGCTGCTCAGCGCGTTGTTGAACCCGTTGCTCGGGCGTAGTCGGTCGGTGCTCGGCCAGTGGTTTCTCGCCGACTGCCGCCAGCAACTGCCAGCCCTGAGTCTGGCGCTGATGGCGCTGCTGTTGGCGCTCGCCGCCAATATCGGCGCCGGCAGCATGACCGCCGGTTTTCGCCAGACCTTCAACGACTGGCTCGAACAACGCCTGAGCGCCGAGTTGTACATCAACCCGACCAACCCGGCGCAGGCCCGCGAAATGCACAGTTGGCTCAAACAGCGGCCGGATGTGACCGCGGTGCTGCCCAACTGGCAGGTTTCGGTGACGCTGCAAGGCTGGCCGGCCGATGTCTACGGCATCATCGACCACCCGCACTATCGCCAGCACTGGCCGCTGCTCGACAGCAGTGGCGGAGATCCGTGGGGAAAACTGGCCGCGGATGATGCAGTGATGCTCAGCGAACAACTGGCGCGACGCCTGAAACTCAAAGCGGGCGAGCATCTGCGCATCCCCACGCCAAACGGCACGTGGTCGCCGCGCATCGTCGGCATCTACGCTGACTATGGCAATCCGAAAGGGCATGTGCTGATCAGCAGCGATCACCTGCTGCGAGGCTGGCCGCAGCTCACCCCGAACCGCTTCAACTTGCGTATCGATCCAGCGCAGATTCCGGCACTGCTCAACGCCTTGCAGGCGCGCTTTGAGCTGGATGACAACCGCATCATCGATCAGGCGCGGCTCAAGGGCTGGTCGGTGCAAGTCTTCGAACGCACCTTTGCCGCGACGGCGGCGTTGAACAGCCTGACGTTGGCCGTGGCTGGCGTGGCGCTGTTCATCAGTCTGCTGACCCAGAGCCAGAGTCGGCTCAGTCAACTTGCACCGCTGTGGGCATTGGGCGTGACACGTAAACAACTGATGCTGCTCAACCTCGGTCAGACCTGGCTGTTGGCGATACTGACTTTGTTGCTGGCATTACCGCTGGGTATCGCGCTGGCATGGTGCCTGGATGCGGTAATCAATGTGCAAGCGTTCGGCTGGCGACTGCCGTTGCGGGTGTTCCCGTTGCAGTTGTTGCAACTGATGGGCCTGGCGTTGCTCGCGACTTTACTGGCCTCGGCATGGCCGCTGTATTCGTTGTATCGCACGCAACCGGCGGATTTGCTGAGGACGTTTGCCCATGAGGATTAACGGCGTCGTGCTGATGCTCGTGTTGCTGCTCGGTGGTTGCGATCAGCCCGCACCCGAGGAGAAAGGCTTCGCCGGCATGGGCGATCAGGCGCAATCGTTCACCCCGGTGGTGCCCGGTCGGATGTTCAGTTTCCCTGCCGATCACGGCGCGCATGATGGTTTCCGCATCGAGTGGTGGTACGTCACCGCCAATCTCAAGGATCAGCAGGGCAATGATTTCGGCGTGCAATGGACGCTGTTTCGCAGCGCCCTGAAACCGCTCGCCGAGCAGGCCGGGTGGGGCAATCAGACGATCTGGCTTGGTCATGCGGCGGTCACCTCGCGTTCGGTTCATCACGCCGCCGAGCGCTACGCCCGCGGCGGAGTAGGGCAGGCCGGGGTGCGGCTGGCGCCGTTCGAGGCGTGGATCGATGACTGGATGTTTGCCAGTCAAGCGCAGGATCCGCTGAGCGATATGCAGCTCAGCGCCCGCGATAAAAATTTCGCGTATCAGCTGCGCCTCACCTCCAGCCGCCCGCTGGTGCTGCAGGGCGACAGCGGCTTCAGCCAGAAATCCGAAGAAGGCCAGGCCTCGTACTACTACAGCCAACCTTTTTTCCAGGCCAGCGGCACGCTGCAGATCGATGGCCAGACTTACACCGTCAGTGGCCCGGCATGGCTTGATCGCGAGTGGAGCAGTCAACCGCTGACTGCCAACCAGACTGGCTGGGACTGGTTCTCCCTGCACCTGGACAGCGGCGAACACGTGATGCTTTATCGCATGCGGCAGAAGGACGGCGCGCCTTATCTGACCGGCACGTGGATCGCCGCTGACGGGCAGATTCAGACGTTGCGCAGCGAGCAGATCAGTCTTGTGCCGCAGGACACGGCCAAGGTGGCTGATCGGCCGATGCCGGTGAAATGGTCGATCCGTATTCCTGACAAGAAGCTCGATATCAGCGTTGACGCGATCAACCGCAATGCGTGGATGGATTTGCGTATCCCGTACTGGGAAGGGCCGGTGAAGATCAATGGCAGCCATCCTGGCCAGGGCTATCTGGAAATGACCGGGTATTAACGGCAGACGCTGTCTCATTGTGGGAGCGAGCCTGCTCGCGAAGGCTTTTTGTCGGGTGCTGAGGATTTTTGGCTGAGTACATATCCGTTGCTGCGGTAACGGCTGCTTAGGGTTCCGCCCTTACGGCGGGTCACCTTTTTCAAACGCCAAAAAGGTAACCCAAAAGGCTTGCTCCTGCGTTCGGCCCTCGCAGGCTCGGGTTCCTTCGCTGCGGGATCGATCCGGGCGCAGCGTCTCCGGTTTGCTTCGCTGCACCTACACTCGCTGTGTACGACTGCGTCGTACGGTCGCTGCGCTCCCACGCCCGGATCAATCCCTCCGCTCAGCCTTCCGACGTCGCCGGTGGATCAAGATCAAAAGCAGGCGAGCTGACACTCGACCCAAGGGCGAACGCGGAAACTGTAGGAGCTGCCGAAGGCTGCGATCTTTTGATCTTGCTCTTGCTCTTGCTCTTGCTCTTGTAGGAGTGAGCCTGCTCGCGATAGCTATCTCAAAGACACCGATGAATAGCAGAGTTACCCAATCCCTGTGGGAGCTGGCTTGCCAGCGATGGCGTCCGTGCCTTCACCGCTGAGCGAACTGACTGGAACTCTCGCCGGCGCCCACCGCTCTACCAGAAACCCGCCATTTTCGGACTTAACCATGAGCGACGACCTGCAACTCCCAGACCTCGAAACCTGGCAGCGCCTGTTCGACGATCAGACCCTTTGGCAGCAATCGCCTGACGCTCACTATTTCGATCTGCAGCGCATCGCCGACGACCTGCTCGGCCAAGGGGCGATCGATCTTGAGCAATGGCAGTTGCTGCGCGCCAAAGCCGACGATTTGCACAAGCAAACGCCCGAGGTCAACGTCGCCCGTGAACTCGAAGATCCCGAAGCCTGAGGACTCCTGCCATGAATACGACCATTAACCAGAACGACAACCCCGACGAACCACGCCCGGCCGGCGAAACCGAACGCGACAATGACGCACTGCGCCCGACCGATCCCAAGCAGCGGCAGGACAGCGGCAAAGGTACAGCGAGCGGCGAATCCACCGCCCAGGAGACCGCCAAGCCACACACTCGCGGGCCACAAACCCAAGTCAAGCCCTGAACAGCGTCTATGCTCACTGGCACGCCCGCCGCTGAAGTCGATTCGGCAGCGGGCGTCGCCACTTCATCACAGGGAAAGTAATGCATATGAAGCTCGACGCTCTGGCCAAGGCCATCACCCTCGCAACCCTCCTTTCTGTCTCCAGCTTCGGCGCTCTGGCTGCCGATATCCCATTGTCTGCCACCGTTGAGGCCGATTCCGTTACCACCAAAGTGCTCGCCGTCGACCCGGCCAACCACCAGGTTGTGCTGGAAGGCCGCGAGGGCCGTCAGGTCCATGTGCAGCTCAGCGAGAAAGCGAAAAACCTTGCCAATCTCAAGGTCGGCGATCTGGTGAAGATCGAAGTGCAACGTTCAGTTGCCGCTTATCTCGACACGGATGTGGATAAAGGTCTGCCAGGCACCACCGAACGCACCGGCGAACTGCGCAAGGCCCCGGGTAGCGACAACCCTGGCGGCGAGGCCTATCGTCAGGTTCAGGTGCAGCTGAAAATCAGCAAAATTGATTTGAAGACCCACCAGGTCACCCTCGAGAATCCATCCGGACAATCGAAGACGCTCGATGTGAAGAAGCCGGAGATTCAGGCCAGGTTGAAAGATCTGAAAGTAGGGCAGAGCGTAATTGTCACTTACACCGATATCCTGAAAGTGACCAGTCAACACGATAGTTGAGCATTAGCTCTACAACTTTATTGCTCTTGTACAATTTTATGTATGAGAGCAATCATATAAAAGTTTCTGTCGGACAATTCTGGGGAAATATCGGAAAGGACGGTCTTTAACTTTTCAGTACAAAAATTTCATATTTCTACCTGACGACATATTCACAGGATTGAATTAAAATCCTCGGCGTTCGCCCAGTGTCAGGGCTCTTTACCGGTGCATGGATTGCCAGGCCATAACACTGGGCGAACTCCAACGACGGTAGTTGTATACAAAAGTTAAGAACAAAAAAGGGCGACTTTGAAGTCGCCCTTTTTGTTGCCTGGAATCAAGCCGAAGCCTGCATGCCAGACTTGTCTCGCTGCCCCCGTAAGCGCTTGAGCGTTGCCTGATACATCTTCGTGCGGCGATGGTCCTTGCCATACGTGCCTGCCGCCGCGACGGTGCCGGCCTGGATGTGATCCAGATAGCGGAAAATCGTCCGTGGCGAGAGAAACCTGACGCCATAGCCCAACTCGATCATTCGATCCTGCAGCGTATAACCCGGCACCCGATCATCCATACAGAAGTGCAACCCTTGTGACTTCATCAAACGCACATTCCACAACGTACAAAAACTTTTAAGATGCGTTTCTTTATACGGGCGTGGCGGTTTCGAACGCAGCCCGAAATGAACTTTGAGCCGGCGAACATGGTGTTTGCAGAATCTCGAAGTCAACCGCCAGGTATCTCGCAATAACCCACGATCAATTTGCTCCACACAACCGACCGCCGCCATGTCTGCACTTTTCGTGCATTCGCGCATCATTATCGCGAACACTTCCATGTCGTAGACAAAGGTGTCGGTGTGCAGCAGAAACAAGTAGTCGGTCTCAACTTTAGCCAAGGCCAGATCCAGCGCCTTGCCATGGGCAATATGACCCGCTTCCTTGCCTGGCGACGGCCGCTCGATCAGATTGATCCAGTCCAGCGAACGCAAGTAATCAAGGCTGGCATCCGCCGAATCGTTATCCACCACCCACACTGGAATGCCCTGCGCCTGAACATGCTCGCGCAACAGCTCCAGGCACATGCGGGTGATATCCGGGGTTTTGTAATTGACCAGCACGAGGCTGAAGTTGGATTGCGGCTGGGAGGGTAGATCGAAGGCTTTCATGTCGGAGGGACTCATCCACGGCTCAAGACGACGGGGTTCATGGGCCGGGATGCTAGCGGGGGAAGCTTAGGTGAAGCTTAATTTGCGGATCAGATTGGTTGATCAAATCAAGCGGGGTTATTCAGATCCGACATTGCTTTCCGATACATGCTGCGACCAATTGGTTTTGTCGTGTGCCCAGAACTCCGGTCATCCGCAAAACCTGTGGGAGCGAGCCTGCTCGCGAAGGCGTCTTTTCAGTCGCATCATCGCCGACTGTTACCCCGCTATCGCGAGCAGGCTCACTCCTACGGTTGAACGGTGCGGGATCAGGCTGCCATAGGCGTCGTAATCGTTATGGCGATCGCCTTGCATCAGCAGGCGATTGCCTTTGACGTGGCGAGGTTCGCCGCAGGCAGTTCATTTTGGCTGAGCAGGTTGCCTGCGGGGTCATGGGCGAAGCTTTCTGGCATAGCGCCGCGTACGCTGATCAGGCGATCCAGTGGATCGTAGTGAAAGCTGCGATTGCCTTTGCGGCTGTCGTCGATGCCGGCGAGATTGCCGTTGGCGTCGTAGGCGTAGCGTCGTAGGATCGGGCGGTTCGGCACGTCCACGACGTGGCCTGGAAGTGGTTGCGCTAGCCCTGCTGGGAATCATCTTTCTGCGCGGTGGTGTCGCTGGTCGCCGACACGTTGAGCTCCCGAGGCCGTTTGCCTTCATGAAACACTTCGGTGAGCAGCCAAAGGTTATTCCACCTGGCTTTCGGGTGTCGGTCAGCTCGAGGAATACCTGTTGACCAAAAAAGTCATCGGCAGAAGTGGGCAGACATGGGTATCACGGCTTCGCAATTTTGTAGTCTTACCGGGCGATGGTATGTTTGTCCTTCAGACGCACCTAATAAGGATATTGCCTGTGTTACGTCAGTTTGTGCTTGCCCTTCCTGCCTTGATGCTCTTGGTCGGTTGTGAGGCTGAATCGGGTTCGCTGCCGACTAGCAAAACCTTGTCGCCCGAGAAGGTGGCCGCCATCGCAGCTACCGTGAAAACGAAATATCCCGATCTCTCGGCTGAGCTTCGTGACAAGGTTCTCAATACCGTAGTTCAGTCGATTGACAACATGGTCTTTGTCGAAGGTGGCCAGTTTGATATGGGAGACTTCGGCTGGATTTGTGAATACGACGAAAAAGATGTTTGTACCTGGCCTTGCGGGCAGGATCCGGAGCAGCTTTGTAATATCAGCCGTGATGGTAATGATGACTTTGTGCATCCGGTTAAATTGAGTTCGTATTATATTTCTAAGTATCAAACGACTATTGGCGAATTTGATGTATTTTTTTCTACGCAAGGCAGGGAACTGTTCGACGCCGAATATCGCGAGAGAGCGGATTTAAAGAGCATGTACACTCCCAACCTGCCAGCACCGACGAAGCACTGGCAAGAGGCGAAGGATTTTTGTAAGTGGGTGGGCGATTTGAGTGGTTACCCAGTAGATCTTCCGACTGAAGCCCAGTGGGAGTTCTCCGCACGCAATCGCGGATTGCATATACTTTTTCCGACGAGCAACGGAAGTCTGAATTTTGGTAAAAACTTTCCCTTAGAAGGGGAAGGTGGGACATTTGCGGTAGATCGATTTCCACCAACCCCTCTGGGTATTTTTAACTTGTCCGGGAATGCGACGGACTGGGTAAATGATTGGTACGATAGAGATTATTATAAAAAATCTCCCGTTGATGATCCGCAAGGGCCAAGTACCGGAACAGAAAAAGTAAGACGGGGTTCCAATTATCCTGAGGCGCCTTTATCAGCTGCACCGATTGTACGACGCTGGCCCGATAATCCAGACCAGGACGCCTACTATCCTGGAACTGGATTCCGTTGTGCGGTCCAAACGGGCGAACCGCTTAGATGATAATAAAGGACAAAGGCGCTACAGGCGCCTTTGTTCAAGCCAGACCTTCGAAATGGTTACTACGTCTAGCTGCCATAAGAGTTCGCTCTTTGCGCCAAGCTAAACCGGGCATCCATGCAATTGTTCCATAAGCTTGCGTCGCTGAATCAATATTCACCGCCAATGTTCCGATGAAACGGTTAAATTGTTGTTGCTCTGCGCCATCTAGCAGAGAGTTTAAGCGGTTCAGGCTGTCCATGGCGTTAACTTTGCTGCCATCCTTAGAGCAGTGTTCCAATACTTCAGTGAAATGCTTCCAGCTGCGTAAATGCGAAAGAAGAAGGACGATTGCTTTTTCTTGATCCTCAGCCCATGACTCTACAAAACTTTCAGTTAATAAGTGAAGCATGGGGCCAATTGTCTCGGGTGGTAGCATGTGCAAGGGTATGATTTTTTTGTTGATGTTAATCGATTGATTGCTCAGTAAATATTTGGCAAGGCGTTGGGCCTCTTGTTTTGTGGCTTCGCGCCTTTTCCACCACAACGACATCTTGATGAAACCACCTTCAAATGCCTCACTCACAGACTGTCCTGGGTTTGTTGCGATTTTAAACAGGCCTGCCGCCATGTATTGAAAAGCTTCTTTAGTTACTGCTAGCTGGTAATGGAAATCTGCTTTTGATAGAGCATTGCAGAAGACGTAGATCAAGTCACCGATCTTCTCGAGGTCGACTGCTGTACCGAAACCACCTCCTGCGCCAGGTCCGAAAACCAGACTCGCTTTGCAATTTATTGCTAAACGGTTATTGGTGATCTCAATCCCAAAATCAAAACTAGCCCCAATACCCAGCGCCGCGTTTCCTTCAGCCTTGATCTCGACCAGGCCGGACCAGTCTGTGCTGCCGCTGTCGTTCGCCTGTCCTGCGACGATCTTGCCGACCCCTTGTTTGGTCGAATCAAGCCACTTCAACGTGCCGGTGACGGTGCCGCCGCCTTGCACGCCGGCAAAGGCGTTGCCTTTCAGTCCCAGGCTGCCACCGCGTTTTTTGTCGACGGCCATGTCGGGCGGGCTTAGCAGCGCTGTTGCCCCGGAGGCTTCTACTTCCTTGGGTTTGTATTGGGCTTTGACGCCAGCTTGGCCTTGGGCCGTCGCGCCAGCGAAACACGATAGCTCGACCTTGCCGTCGAGGCGGAAGATGCCGATGTCGCTGACGACTTCTTTGCCTTCGGCGTTGCGGTAGGGCATGCGCACCACGTAACCGCCCTGATCGGGAAAGTAACTTTTAAGCGCAATCGAGCCTTCAGCCAGCGAGATGGCGGCGCTGGCTTTGACGCCGACTTCGACGTTGCCTTTGCCGGGCTCCCAGCTGTTGATCCCGGCGCTGGCCGTGGCGGCGAAGCGGAAGGCGTGGGCTTCGGCCGATACGGCGTATTTGGCCGAGTCGGCTTCGTTGGATGTCCACGAGCATTCTTTATGCAGGGCGTTGAGCAGGTTGTCGTCCTTGCTAGTCCAAGAGGTGAACTTGGCCTCGAGGCTGCCCAGCGGGCTGGTTTTACGGCCATCGCTGACAGCAGTGCGAATGTCCTTTAGCAAGTCCTTGGCCAGATTTTTATCCAGTGGTTTGCCACGCATCACGGTGGTCGGTACTTTAACCCGCCAGGTGAATTCTTCTCGGGTGCGCACTGGAATGTAGTGGCGCCGGGTCGGGTCGCTGAAGGATATGTACTCGACGACGGTAATGCCGGTTTTGACCTGCTTGCCTTTCTGCGTCTCGGTACCTTTGCCTTTGCCGTGCTTGAGATCCGGTGCCGCACCGTTGGCACTGGTGGAGCTGTCGCCGGCTTCGGCTTTGCCTTGCGCGGCGATGCGGGTGCGCAGCGATTGGATCTCGGCGTTCAGTTCAGCGACTTTTTTCGCGCGCAAGCCTTCCCAGTTGGTTTCCAGATAGCTGCCTTCAAAAGCCGGCTGGGGCGTGTAACGCTGATACCAGTCGCGGGCCTTCTGCACCGTCGCCAATTGGCCTTGCAGGTCTTCCTTGCGCTCGATGACAGCTTTCGGTTTTGCCACAACCGGAGGTGAGCGCTGCAGCAGCCCGGCTTCTTCAGCCTTGGCGTTCCAGGCATCCTTGACGCAGCGTGTGCAGGTGCAACTGGCTTGCGGATCTTTGGTCTTGGCGCACAGCCTGGCTTCGGTCGCCTTGGCGAGATTCTGGTGCAGCTCGTCCATGAGCTTTTTGACGAGGTCGGATTGCTTCTGCAGCTCTTTCGACTCTTTTTCCGTCAGCACGTAAAAGTGCTCGTCGCCGGTGATGTGGATGACGTCGACCAGTTCATCCTTGCATTCGACTGCGCCTTTGACGGCTGTGGTGCTCTTGTTCTCGGCGTGTTTCGGCGGCGGCAAAACCTTGGCTGCCGGCAATTGCAGCGCCCATCCAGGCTTGATGTGGTTGGGGTCGGTGATGATCGGATTCAGCGCTCGTAGATCGGCCACGGAGCATTTGTTGGCGGCGGCAATGCTGCCAAGAGTGTCGCCGCTCTTAACGGTGTAGGTGGTGCTCATTGCTCATCGTCCTTGTGATTCACAGGCTTTCCAGTTGAGTCAGCTTGTCGCCGAGCGCTATGTCGTCACGCGCGAGCAGCTCGGTGGCGGGCGGCTGCTTCCAGAATCGGTCGCCACGCTGGATCGCTACGCGAAGCCAGCGCTCCTGATCGGCCATCTGCTCGTATCCCGTATCTTTTGCGGCCAGTAACTGGCGATGAACGAACTCGACGCTGTCATCCGTCGGCAGAACCTCGCGGTAATCGTCCGCGAAGCGCGTGGCGATGACTCTGAGCCGGCCCTGTTCGATCAATGCCTGACGTTCTTCGCCCACGTATAGCCATGCCGGTGGCTGTTTGGCCGTCGGCGGGGTGTGAGGAGGTTTTGCGTAGAAGCGCCAGCCAATCTCGTTACGCCATGCCAGCGCGCTGAACGGCCCCATGAACTGCGCTCTTTCGTTTTCGTCGAGTGCAAGCAGCAACGGTTCGAGCCAGCGCGGATCGAAGAAACGCATCATCTGTTGCGGTTCTTCATCGGTGCGCACGGTCAGCAAGCTGCGCCAGTGTTCCACGCCCTGATCCAGCAAAGCGGAGTCGCTTAACCAGGCGACGCAACCTGCATCAGACTGCTCCAGCAACGTATTGACGTAGGGAGCAACTGTCTGCCTCTGCGGATACAGGACGACGTATGGACCTGCTGACTGCAAGTCTGCGTAGGGGGTGTTGGTGAACAGTGGAAGGCAGCTGGGGCGGTACAGTTCGTCACTCTGGAACAAGTGACTGAGCAGATCCGCATCAAAGCTTCTGTCCAGAATCAGACACATCGCGCCTGTCGTCGTGAACTGTTTGAACGGCGATTCGATGGAGTTAATCATGCCGACGCACCGGGTTGGTGGATCGGGCAATGACCGCTCGCATCCAGATGACATGACGGAGTTGGCAACAAGACGCCCGCCTTCGATTGAGCCTTGAACGAACCGAGTGAAGGTTTCACTACCTGCCCAGCCTTATCTGCATCTGCCTGTTTCAAAGGTCCCGGCATCAACGGCGCCGCACCAGTCCCGCTTCCCGGGCTGCCTCCGGAGTTCATGTTGATCACCGGCCCGCTCAGGGTCACGCCGCCAGCGTCGATCTTGATAAAGCTGCCACCACCCACCAGCGTGAGTTCGGCGCCGGCTTCCATGACCACTTTCATGCCGCTGCTCAGGTGGATTTCCTGGCCTGCGTCGATGAACTGGCCGGTGCCGATCTTGATGTGCTGATTCACGCCGACGGTGAGGTGGTCGTTGGCGCGGGTTTCGACTTTGCGGTCGGCGTAGACGGTGTGGTGTTCTTCGGCCTTGAATTCGCTGTAGCTGTTCTGTTCGACGGTGTCGTGGCGTTCGTTGCCGACGCGGATTTTCTGGTCGTGCTCGATGTTTTCGTCCCAGTCGCGCTGGGCGTGCAGGTAGATCTGTTCCTGACCTTTTTTGTCTTCGATGCGCAGTTCGTTGTAACCGCCACCACCGATGGAACTGAGGGTCTTGAAGGTGCTGCGGGTCTTGTTCGCCGGCAGTGGATAGGGGACGGTGTTTTCCTTGTGGTACAGGCAGCCGCTGATCAGCGGTTGATCGGGGTCGCCTTCAAGGAACGTGACCAGCACTTCCATGCCGATGCGCGGGATGGCGATGCCGCCGTACTGGGCGCCGGCCCAGGCGCTGGAGACGCGCAGCCAGCAACTGGTCTTGTCGTCGGCCTGACCTTCGCGATCCCAGTGGAACTGGACTTTGACCCGGCCGTATTCGTCGCAGTGGATTTCTTCGCCTTTCGGGCCGGTGACCACCGCGCTCTGACTGCCGAGGATGCGCGGTTTCGGGTGGCGCAGCGGTGGACGGTTGGGCACGTCCCACGGCGTGGCCTGAAAGCGGTTGCGATAGCCCTGATGGAAATCGTCTTTCAGCGCCGTGGTGTCGCTGGTCACCGACTCTTCGAGCACCTGCGGCTGCTTGCCTTCGTGCAGGACTTCGGTGAGCAGCCACAGATCATTCCACTTGGCTTTCGGATGTTCGGTCAGGGCGAGGAAATGGCCGCTGACCAGCAGTGGCTGATCACTCTTGCCTTCGGCGAGCTGGAAGTCGCAGCGGTGGCGTTCGAGGGCGCGTTTGGCCAAATGCTTGCCGCGCTCGCGGTCGATGAAGCGGCCCGGGTAATCGTAGTCTTCAAGGTCGGGCAGGGCGTCGCCACGGTTCTCGCTTTCCAGGGTCAGGCGCGGTTTTTCGAAGTCGTAGTCGCGGCGGGTGGTGCGGCTGGTGCGGGTTTCCAGGCGCAGGTCGAAGCGCTTGATCACCGGGTTGCTGGCGACCATGCCGGAGTCTTGCTGATAGGGCACAGGGGCCAGTTTCGGGAACACCGTCTGGTCGTCACCGAACAGCAGTTTGTGGCCTGTTGTGGTGTGCTGGAAGTGGTAGTGAATACCTTCCTCTTCGCACAGGCGCTGGATGAAGTGCAGGTCCGACTCGTCGTATTGCACGCAGTAGATGCGCTCGGGATAGATCGAGCCGGTCTTGAATTCGTAGGCGTTGCTTTGGATGCCGTGCTCTTCGAGCACCATGCCGATGATTTTCGGCACGCTGAGGTTCTGGAAAATGCGCTGGTTGATGCGATGCGCCAGGTACGCCAGTCGCGGGCGCAGGGTCACCGAATAACGGGTCAGGCGCTTGCCGGAATCGCCTTGCGCGGCGCGGTAGATCTGGCCATGAATGCCGCTGCCGTCGGGCGATAGCTGCAGGAAGGCCGGTTTGTGCAGCAGGGTTTCGAGGTCCAGCGACGGCTGCTCACTGACCAGCTCCACCTCAAAGACAAAAGGCTGGCTGATGGCTTCCCGGCCGGTGAGGGTAAACACCTGAAAGTCAGCGGAAAGCCCTTCGATGGTCAGGGCAAAGTGGGTTTCATTGGCCGGCGCGAACATCCCTTGTTCCTCGTGCTGTACAGCGGCGCTCGTCGACGGCCGCAAAAAGCGGCTCAACGTACGCGAAATTCTGGAGGGGCGTAAACAACATCGACCAGCAGAGCTGGCCGATGCGTGTAACGGTCAGCCGTAATTAAACGACTGGAGCACGCCAGTCATCGGAACCCGAAGTACCGGATACTTCGTGGGTCCAGGTGATTTTGCGGTAGGTGAACTGCACTTCTTCCAGGTGGGTGAAGTGCGCGTTGCCCGGATCCTGGCAGTTGTGCATTTTGTTGTTGATGGCGACGATGATCGCGTCTTCCAGTTTGGTGGTGTAGTAGTGCTCTTGGGTGCCTTGGGCCGAAGTGCGGTACCACTGGATAACGATTTCGCTCATGCGCTCGCCGGAAGTCAGTGCGGCTTGCAGCAGAGGCGAAGCCTTGTCGTAGACCTTGGTGATCACGACTGGCTTGTGCACGCGCTGACCGGTTGGCTGACCGGATTGCGGGTCACGCGGGATGATCACGTCGTGGGTGAAAGCCTGAACCATGACCTGGTCTTCGTGGCCTTCCTGATAGGTGTTGCCAACGGAGTCGGCGGTGAACGCGCCAGCAGTGATCAGGCCTTGTTTTTCGCCGGTAACCGACATGTACGCTGGTGTTGCCATGGGGTGCTCTCCTTGCGGATAAATTGAGGGTGCCCGGAGGCGAAATCGCCCGGTGGGTGGCTGAGGGATATCAAGGAGCGTGCCAGGTTTGGAGAGGTGCCCGGCTGGCGGGGGCGCCATGGTGGTCGGTCATCTTTCGGGGCGATTTTCAGCGGAATAATCAGGAGAAAGTGCGCAAGAAGTTGCGCAGTACTGCGCAACTTCTTGCGCACTTGGCTGCAGGCCTTGCC
>NZ_QETJ01000004.1:0-113466 GCF_003105095.1 Pseudomonas sp. NDM
GAGTGTCAGTCAATACACATGGCACTGAGAGACCGCTATCGCGAGCAGGCTCGCTCCTACAGGGGGCGGTGATTTCCGGATTTTTTCAGGAACCGATGAACATGCGTTCTGCAGAAAGCACCCTCAAGCACGACGGTACAAGACGTCCGGCGAGCGCTGATGCACAATCAGCGGCGTTTCCTCACCACCGGACCCCGCTTATGGACAAGTTGCTGGCATTGAAGATGTTTGTTGAAACCGTGCGCTGCGGGGGATATTCCTCGGCGGCGCGCAAGCTTGGGATCTCGACGTCTTCGGTGACACGGCAAGTGGCGGGGCTGGAGAACGAGTTGGGCGCAAGCCTGCTCAATCGCACCACGCGCAACACCAGCGTCACCGTTGCCGGCCAGACCTATTTCGAAAAAGCCGTGGCGATTCTCGATGCCATCGACGAAGCCGATGCGGTGGTCGCCGATCGTGGCAGCGAAGCGCAAGGCCGGTTGCGCATCAGCGTGCCGGTGGAGTTTGGCCGCCGATTGATCGCGCCGCACCTGAGCCGCTTGCTCGAACGCCATCCGGGGCTGGAGATCAGCCTCTCGCTGAGTGATCAGGTCAGCGATTTGCTCAGCGAGCAGATCGACGTTTCGGTGCGGCTCGGCTCGACGGTGGTCAGCGAAGACATCGTCAGCAAACGCGTCGGGCACTTCCAGCGCTGGGTCGTCGCCAGCCCGGATTACCTGGCGCGCAGCGCGGTGCTCGAGCATCCACGGGATCTGCTCGAGCACCAGTGCCTGCGTTTCGATTACGGCGGCAGCCATCACCACTGGACCTTCGAGGGTGACGAAGAGCCGATTCAACTGAACGTCCAGGGACGCCTGCAAAGCAATAACGCCGACATTCTGCGCGAAGCCGCGATCGGTGGTGGCGGGGTGACGCTGCTGGCCGACTGGCTGGTGCGCGACGACGTCGCCGCCGGGCGCCTGACGCGCTTGCTTGAGCACTACGAGGTCAATCCCGGCAGCGCCAGCAGTTGCATCAACGCGCTGTACTTGCCCAATCACCGAGGCTCGAGCCGGATCAACGTGTTTATCGATTTTCTCGTGGAAATTCTCAAACCCGCTGCACCCGCCCCCTAGCGCTGCACACTCTGTTGCTGCAGCCGCTGCACACTGCTTGTATGCTTGCGCCCCGGAACACGTGGCCGCCGTGAGTGCCGACGT
Source organism: Pseudomonas sp. NDM (assembly GCF_003105095.1). Taxonomy (NCBI): domain Bacteria; kingdom Pseudomonadati; phylum Pseudomonadota; class Gammaproteobacteria; order Pseudomonadales; family Pseudomonadaceae; genus Pseudomonas; species Pseudomonas sp. NDM. The sequence goes on from NZ_QETJ01000004.1 coordinate 1,200, forward strand.
TCGAATGATGGCTGGAATGGATCCCGGACTTCCTTAAGGTACAGACGTGAAGCGTGATACTCGCCTTGTAATGCTCCTGCTGCTGGTGATTGGCTGTTCCCTGACTTCGCTGACGATCTGGAAAGTATGGTCCTCGCGTGAACGCGCGCTGGCCGAGGTTGACGTGCATGGCCTGAACCTGACCCAGGCGCTCAATACCTACACCGAAGGCATCGTCCGGCAAAGCTCGCTGCTTTTGCTCGGGCTGGTCGAACGTCTGGAAACCGAGGGCAGCGGGCCGACGCAGATCCAACGCATCAAGACCCTGATCGACCACCAGCAGCCGCTGATGCCACAGCTCAGCGGCATTACCGTCTATGACCGCCACGGGTACTGGTTGATGTCCTCCAACCGGCCGATTCCCGAGGGTGCCAACAGCAGCGATCGCGCCTATTTCATTCATCACCGTGACAGTCCGAGCCGCGAGCCGTTCATTGGCCCGCCGATCCAGAGCCGTTCCAATCACGAATGGGTGGTGACCATCAGCCGCCGCTTCAATGACGACGATGGACAGTTCGCCGGTGTAGTGGCGGTGACGCTGGGGGTGGAAAACTTTCTTCGCGTGTTCGGCAAGCTCGACGTTGGCCAGGACGGCGCGATCGGCCTGTCGTACACCGACGGCACGCTGCTGGTGCGCTACCCGTTCCGCGAGCAGGACATGGGCCGCAATTTCTCGTCATCGCCAATCTACGCCAAATACCTCGTCGACCGCTCGGTCGGCACGGCGTCGTACACCTCCAGCCTCGACGGTGTCGAGCGGCTGTACGCGTTCCGCAAAAGCGAAAGCCTGCCACTGATCACCACCGTGGCCCTGGGCAAGGACGAAGCGCTGGCAGCGTGGCGTATCGAAGCGGCGTTGTCGGCGGTGGTGGTGACCGGACTGCTCGGGCTGACCGGGCTGATCGGCTGGTTCCTGATCCTCGACATTCGCCGACGGACCGAAGCCGAAGAGGCGTTGCTCGACGCCCAGCAGCAGTTGCTCGCCTCCAATCGACAGCTCGAATTGCTGGCGCTGAAGGATGCGCTGACCGGCCTGGCCAACCGCCGCTGTTTCGATGAAACACTGGCCGTGGAAGCGCGGCGGGCGCAGCGTGATGGAACCTCGCTGGCCTTGCTGATGATCGATATCGACCACTTCAAATTGTTCAACGATGCCTTGGGCCACGTCGCCGGCGATGCCTGTTTGCAAGCGGTCAGCAAGGTGCTCGAGAGCTGCGTGCGACGCCCCTCGGATCTGGTCGCGCGCTACGGTGGCGAGGAAATGGCGGTGATCATGCCGGCCACCGACAGCGCCGGCGCCACGGTGGTGGCGCAACTGGTGCTCGAGCGCTTGCAGCAGGCGAACATTGCCCATCCGGGCAGCCCGTTCGGTCGGGTCACGGTGAGTATCGGTATGGCGGTGGGCGCGGGCGCGCAGCTGGATTCGCTGCCGGAGTTGATCGAGGCCGCCGATCAGGCGCTGTATCGCGCAAAAGCGGCGGGGCGCAACGGTCTGGCCTGACACGCCCGAAAACCTGTAGGAGTGAGCCTGCTCGCGATAGCGGTGGGTCAGCTTGCACATTCATCGACTGGCCCGACGTCTTCGCGAGCAGGCTCGCTCCTACAGGGGAGGTGTGTTGGGTGCTTAGGCGGAGTAGGTCGGGTAATCGGTATACCCCTCGGCACCACCGCCATACACCGTGGCAGGATTCAATTGATTCAACGGCCAGCCCTGGGCAATCCGCGCCGGCAGGTCCGGGTTGGCCATGAATGGCCGGCCAAATGCGACGAGATCAGCAAGCCCTGACTCAAGCAATTGCGCGCCGGTTTCGGCGGTGTAGCGCCCGGCGTAAATGATCGCGCCGCTGAACGTGTCGCGCACGGCCTGGCGAAAGGTCTGCGGCATCGCTGGCGCGTTGTCCCAGTCGGCTTCGGCGATCGACAGGTAGGCGATGCCCACGTCTTCGAGAATCTTGATTGCGCCGATGTAGGTGGTGTGCGGATCTTCCTCGACCAGACCCAGATAAGTCCGCGCTTCATCGGTGGTGCTGAACAGCGGCGCAAAGCGCACACCGACCTTGTCCTTGCCGATGCATTCCGCGACGCCAGCCACCACTTCGCGCAAAAAGCGCAAGCGATTGTCCAGCGAGCCACCGTACTGATCGGTGCGCAGATTGCTGTGCGCCGAGATGAACTGATTGACCAGATAGCCATTGGCGCAGTGCAGTTCGATGCCATCGAAACCGGCTTCCATCGCGTTGCGCGCGGCCTGGATGTACAGCTGAATCAACTCCTGCACCTCATCCGTGCTCAGCGCGCGCGGAGCCGACGGCGGCACCAGTTCACCGGCACCGGGCGCGGTCTCGATGAATACGCTGACGCGGTCGGTGGCGACAGCAGATGCCGACACGGGCGCGTCGCCATTGGGCTGCAATGCGGTGTGCGAGACCCGGCCAACATGCCAGAGCTGGGCGAAGATCACGCCATCCACCGCGTGCACCGCCTCGGTGACTGTGCGCCAACCGGCGATCTGCTCCGGCGTGTGAATGCCCGGCGTCCACGCATAGCCTTGCCCGCGCGGTTCGATCTGCGTGCCTTCGGTGACCAGCAAACCGGCACCGGCGCGCTGTTGGTAGTACTCAGCCATCAGTTCGTTGGCGACATTGCCCGGCTGCGTGCTGCGCTGGCGGGTGAGGGGTGGCAGGACGATGCGGTTTTTCAGGGTATGTGCGCCCAATTTAGCAGGCGTGAAAAAAGCGTTGTTCATGGAGTCAGCCTTTGAATCTGATTAGACCAGTCGACTAGTAACTGGGCAAAAAAACAACGCCGGGCTGTACGCGCGCGGCGTTGATCGGGTTGGAGCGAGAAGGTCAGCCGAGCAGCTTCAACAGCTTTTCGGCAACCGCGGCAGAACTGGCCGGATTCTGGCCGGTGACCAGTTGCCCGTCAGTTACCACATGCACCTGCCAGTCGGCGACTTTCGAGTAGCGGCCACCGAGACGTTGGAATTCGTCTTCGATGAGGAATGGCACCACGTCAGTCAAACCGACTGCCGCTTCTTCGGCATTGGTAAAACCGGTGACGTCGCGATCCTTGACGAACGGCTGGCCATCAGCGCGCACGACATGCAGCAACACGCCCGGTGCGTGGCAGACGAAACCATGAGGCTTGTTGGCGCGGTCGAAGGCTTCGATCAGCGCGATCGAAGCCTTGTCTTCGGCCAGATCCCACAGTGGGCCGTGGCCGCCTGGGTAGAACACTGCATCGAAATCTTCGGCGCGGACATCAGCCAAACGGCCAGTGCTGGCCAATGCTTTTTGCGCGGCCGGATCGGCGCGGAAGCGATCGGTCTCGGCAGTCTGCGCGCCGGGCTCGTCGCTTTTCGGATCGAGCGGCGGCTGGCCGCCGGCCGGGGAAACCAGCGTGACATCGGCGCCGGCGTCCTTGAAGGCGTAATACGGTGCGGCAAATTCTTCCAGCCAGAAGCCGGTTTTCTTGCCGGTGTTGCCGAGTTGATCGTGGGAAGTCAGAACCATCAAGATTTTCATAGAGCACCCTTGGTTTGGTCAGGCATCGGCACAAGGCGAGGAATTCGCTCAGCGTCGGCACCGCATGAATTGGTGTGTCGGGGCGCAGCATAGTTTCCAATTAGACCAGTCGTCTAGTAATTTTTTCAGAAAATGTTTTTGCCTGTTGGATATGGCAAACTCCCGGTCCTGAAATCTATACGACTGGTCTATTGTCTGGAAACTTGCGCACCATGAAGCCGACCTTTGACGACACCCGCCAACACTTGCTCGACACCGGCCACCGGATGATGGCCGAGAAGGGCTTCACCAGCGTCGGCCTCAACGAGATCCTGCAGACCGCCGGCGTGCCCAAGGGCTCGTTCTATCACTACTTCAAATCCAAGGAGTTGTACGGCCAGGCGCTGCTTGAGGATTATTTCGTCGACTACCTTGCTGACATGGAACGCCGCCTGACACTGCCGGGGCTGACTGCCTTCGAGCGCTTGATGGATTACTGGCAGGGCTGGCAAAACCGCTGCACCGTCGAAGGCCACGGTGATGAATGCCTGGTGGTCAAACTCAGCGCCGAAGTCGCCGACCTGTCCGAATCGATGCGCCTGACCTTGCGCGACGGCGCCGAACGCATCGTCGCGCGCATCACCGAATGCATCGAACAGGGCCAGACCGACCAAAGCCTGCCCGAAGGCGATGCGAGGAAGTTGGCAGAGACCCTGTATCAGCTCTGGCTCGGCGCCAGTTTGCTGAACAAACTGCAGCGCACCGGCCAGTCGCTGGAGACCTCAATGGCGATGACCCGGCAGTTGCTGCGAGTCTGAGCCTCACCGCAGGCTCGCTCCTACACTGTTATGTGCCGAACCATCGATCTTCATTCAATCCCCAATCCCTGTGGATTGGGGATCTGCAGGCCATTCAACACTCACTCAGGTCTGCTGTCCTTGTCAGGCAATTGTTCAAACCACTGCGCATACGGTGTATTGGTCACCTTGAAACGGTTGTAATCCGGGCTGCCGTCATCCCACCACACTGGACCGCGCTCACCCAGGGCGACTTTCGCCTGGTTCACGCGCGCTCTGGCTGACTTCAACGCCTGTGCATCGTCCGCACGCTTCGCTTCTTTGACCGCACGCCGCGCCGCCATGAGATCTGCGACCAGCGTCTCGCGTTCGGCAGGTGCCAGTGCTGGATTGCTGCAGCGCCACAGTTGCTGCTTGACCACAAAATAGCGACCGTCGGGGGTGGTGGGGTGCATAGGCGATGGCCTCGGGTGATCCGTTTTCAGACCGGGTAAGACAACTCGCCGATGAGTTTATCCAGCGTAATCGGATAATCGCGCACCCGTACTCCGCAAGCGTTATAGATCGCGTTGGCGATGGCCGCCGCAGCGCCGCTGATACCCAGCTCGCCGACGCCTTTGGCTTTCAATGGGGTGGCATACGGATCGACTTCATCGAGAAAGATCACCTCCTGGTGGGGAATGTCGGCGTGCACCGGCACCTCATAGCCGGCCAGATCGTGATTGACGAAAAAGCCCATGCGATGATCCACCGCCAGCTCTTCCATCAATGCCGCGCCTGCACCCATGGTCATGCCGCCGATGATCTGGCTGCGCGCGGTTTTCGGGTTGAGGATGCGCCCGGCGGCACACACCGCCAGTTGCCGACGCAGGCGGATTTCGCCAGTCGCCGCGTTGACCGCGACTTCGGCGAAATGCGCGCCGAAGGTCTGCTGGGCGAAGCGCTGGGCAAGGTCGCCGTATTCCATGCGGTCCTCGCCAGTCAGCTCGCCCTTGGCGGCAGCTTGCGACAGGGCAACGTGCTGCGAGCCTGCGCGAATCTGCCCCTCCACAAACTCCGCTTGCTGAGGATCGATCCCGACGGCGCGAGCAGCGGCCTCGCGCAATTTCAGGCACGCGGCATACACGCCGGCAGTGGAGGAGGCCGCGCCCCACTGACCGCCGGAGCCTGACGATTCCGGAAACCGCGAATCGCCCAGATGCACCACGACACGCTCCAGCGGTACGCCCATCATTTCCGCAGCGGTCTGGGCAATGATGGTGTAACTGCCGGTGCCGATGTCGGTCATGTCGGTTTCTACGGTGATGATGCCTTGGCGATCAAGGCGCACGCGCGCCGCCGATGCGGTGGTCGGCGCGCCGCGAATTGCCGAGGCCAGCCCGATGCCGATCAGCCAACCGCCCTCGCGTCGCTGACCGGGTTGAGGGTTGCGCTGACGCCAGCCAAAGCGCTCGGCACCCGTGTTCAGACACTCCACGAGTTGCCGTTTGGAAAACGGCCGCGACGGCTGCTCCGGATCGACCTGCGTGTCGTTGAGGACGCGCAGCTCCAGCGGATCCATCTGCAGCTTTTCTGCCAGTTCATCCATGGCGATTTCCAGCGCCATCATCCCCGGCGCCTCACCCGGCGCGCGCATCGCCGAACCCTCAGCGAGATCGAGCACGGCCAGGTTCAAACGAGTCATGCGATTGGCCCCGGCATAAAGCAATCGCGTTGACGCGGTAGCCGCTTCGGTGCGTCCGCCGCGCAGATTGCCCGACCAGCTCTCGTGGCCGATCGCCGTGATCATGCCGTCACGGTTGGCACCGATGCGTATGCGCTGAATCGTCGCCGGGCGGTGAGTCAGGTTGTTGAACATCAGCGGACGCGGCAATGCGACCTTCACCGCACGCCCGGCATGTCGGGCCGCCAGCGACGCCAGTACCGCGTCGCAGAGAATCGTGCCCTTACCGCCGAAACCGCCGCCGATATACGGCGAGACCAGGCGTACATCTTCCTTGGCAATCCCGAGGGTTTTCGCCAGATCGCGCACGCCCCAGTTGATCTGCTGAATCGATGTCCACAAGGTCAACTGCTTGCCGTTCCAGCGGGCGATGGTCGCGTGCGGTTCCATCATCGCGTGGGCCTGATCGGGTGTGCTGTAGTGCTGATCAACCTGCAGGGGCGCGGCGTTGAAGGCGCCTTCGAAGTCACCGACGCTGGTCTGCGGCGGTGGGCCGAAACCGGCCGGGGGCGCTGGGGGCGCTGAGTCTTTCGCCGCCGCCAGATCAAACGAACCCGGTTCGGCCACGTAGCGAATATCGAGCATCCCAGCCGCAGCGCGCGCCTCCTCAAAGGTGTTCGCGACGACAATTGCCACGGCCTGGTGATAGTGATCGACCTGCGGCCCGGCCAAGGCCCGGGCCACGTAAAACTCGCCTTTGGCCAACGGTCCGGCGTTCTCATAAGTGACGATGGCGATCACCCCGGACGCCTCGCTCGCTCGGGCTGAATCAATCGAGGCGATGCGCCCCTTGCCGATACCGGCGCCGACGATATAGCCGTAAGCGGCATCGGGTGCCGCTGCGTGCTGTTCGTAGGCGTAAGTGGCGGTGCCGGTGGTTTTCAGCTTGCCGTCGATACGGTCGGCAGGTTGGCCGATCACCTTCAACTGGTCGATGGGATTGGTACCGGCCGGGGTGTCGAATTTCATAGGCGAATTCCTTTCAGTCGGGCCGGCGGCAAATTCACAGCGCCGCGCAGCCATCGGTTGACGTCGGATTTCAACGAGCCTAGGCCATCGACGCGCAACTGATAATGCGTGGTTTCAGGATGAAGTGATGAATCCTGCTCACCAATCCTGATCAACATGACAAATAAGAATAAGTTTCAATTACCAATACGACGGTATACCATGCGCGGCGTTTTCATTGGCGGTTTTGCCCTTCGTTCTGGCCTATTCGTAAAGGTTTTCACCTCATGCGTCGAACTCTGCTTTCCATTTGTGTGCTGCAGGCGTTGTCTTCTTCCTCGTGGGCTGAGCCAGCCGAACCGACTTCTTCAACGCTCGAGCTGGAAGCCACCGATGTGGTCGGCACGGCGGATTACGAAAGGGCAGACGGCCCGGTACACGGCTATCGCGCCACCCGTTCGGCCAGCGCCACGCGCACCGACACGTCGATTCATGAAACCCCGCAGTCGATCAGCGTAGTGACCAAAGACGCCGTCGAAGACCTAAGTGCTACCCGTTTGCAGGACGCGCTGGATTACGCCGGCGGGGTCGGGCGGGCGAATAATTTTGGCGGCCAGGGCCTGACCACGTTTACCGTGCGCGGCTTTACTACCGGTGAGTTCTACCGCAACGGTTTCCCGATCAACCGTGGCTACCCGAACATGCCCGACGCCAACACCATCGAGCGGCTGGAAGTGCTGCGCGGCCCGGCGACCATGCTGTATGGCCGTGGCGATCCGGGCGGTACCTTCAACGTGGTATCGAAACAGCCGTTGCCCGAACGCACGGTCACCCTCGGCAGCCAGTTGAATGACCAGGGCATGAAGCGCGGCACCCTCGATGCTTCCGGGCCGCTCGATGAAGAAGGTCGCCTGGCCTATCGCTTGAATGTGGTGGGCGAGGGCGGCGACACCTTCCGCGATCATGTCGAGACCGAGCGCTACGGCATCACGCCAGTGCTGAGCTGGCAGGCGACCGACGCGACCAAGCTGATCTTCGAAGGCGACTTCATGCGCAACAACGCGCCACTCGATCGTGGCGTGACGCGCTATCCGGCGCAGATCGGTACCGCCTCGGGCGACAGCTTCTTCGGCGAGAAAGACGTCGGCAAACTGCACAACGACAACAACATGGCGCAGCTGCGTTTCGAGCACATGCTCAACGACGACTGGACCCTGGGCGGTGGTTTCCAATGGCTTGACGGCTCGCTCAAGGGCGACGCGATCGAAGCCAACGGCATTGCCGCTGACGGCCGTACGCTGGGACGCAATTTCAACTACCGCAAGCTGGAATGGACCGACAAGGACACCCAGCTCAACCTCACCGGCCACTTCGACACCGGCGGTCTGCAGCACACCTTGCTCACTGGCATCGAGTATGAAGATTACGACTACAAGTCGATCATCCAGCGCTCCAGCGGCGCCGTCAGTGCCTACCCGATCGACATCTTCAATCCGGTTTACGGCCAGCCGCGCCCGGCGCTGACCCGCACGCCGACCCACGACAAAGAAAACCTCAAGACCTACGCCGCGTTCGTGCAGGATCAGGTGGCGCTGACCGACAAACTGAAAGTGCTGGCCGGCGCGCGTTTCGAGCGTTTCGAGCACGACTACGAAACCTACGTGCCGGGCGGCAAGAGCTGGCAGGCCAGCGACAACGCCGTCACCCCGCGTATCGGCGTGACCTACGATCTGAGCGAAACTCTGGCGGTGTACGCCAACACCGCGCGCTCTTTCAAGCCCAACACGGGTGCCAGTCGTGAGGGTGGCGGCTTCGCCCCGGAGAAAGGCAAGTCCTATGAGGTGGGCGTGAAATGGGAAGCGCTGGATCAGCAGTTGAGCGTCGACGCAGCGATCTACCAGATCGAAAAACGCAACGTGCTGACCACCGACCCGGTGGATTCCACTTTCAGCGTTGCCGCCGGTGAAGTGCGCAGCCGTGGTTTCGACGTCAACGTCACCGGCAATCTCACCCCCGAGTGGCGAGTGGTCGGCGGTTACGCTTACGTCGACGCCGAGGTGACCAAGGACAACACACTGCGCTCCGGCACGCGCCTGCTGAACATCCCGAAGAACAGCTTCAGCCTGCTCAACATGTACGAGTTCCAGGACGGCACGCTCAAAGGTCTCGGCCTGGGCACCGGCCTGAAATACGTCGACGAGCGTGCCGGGCAGACCGCCAACACCGCGTTTTCCATGGGCAGTTACACCGTGGTCGACCTGCTGAGCTTCTACAAAGTCAACGACAAGGTGCGGCTCAATCTCGATGTGAAAAACATCTTTGATCGCGACTACGAAGAAGGCGCCTTCGGCAACGTCTACGCCTATCCGGGCGCGCCGAGAACCGTGCAGGTGGGTATTTCCTACACGCTGTAATCCGCCGGAGCGGTTGCCTCCGACCCATGGTGGCCTGAGAGTGGCATGTCGAGATCAGGCATCGGCATGCCGCACTCAGGCTAGTTGGGCGGCGGTCGGGCCACGTAAGGTGAAGCATCATTTCGTCGGCAAAGCGTCTGCGTCGCTGCTTTCGCCTGAGTCGGCTCAAGGAAATGATGATCGCCTGACGCTCAGTCAGTGGCCCTAACGTCGATCATGAGAACAATAAGAACCCATGAACAGCCTGAACCCCAAGGACTCCAACGGTCAGTTGGCGCAAGGTTTCAAACCGCGTCACGTGACCATGCTTTCGATTGCCGGCATCATCGGCGCAGGACTTTTCGTTGGCTCAGGCCACGCCATCGCCGCCGCAGGACCTGCGGTGCTGCTCGCTTATCTGTTCTCCGGTCTATTGGTCGTGCTGGTGATGCGCATGCTCGGCGAAATGGCCGTGGCGCATCCCGACACCGGCTCGTTTTCCACCTACGCCGATCAAGCCATCGGCCGCTGGGCCGGGTTCACCATCGGCTGGCTCTACTGGTGGTTCTGGGTGCTGGTGATTCCCATCGAAGCACTGGCCGCGGGGCACGTACTCAATCAATGGTTTCCCCAGGTCGACGCGTGGTTGTTCGCCTTGCTGTCGATCGTGCTGCTGGTGATCACCAACCTGTTCAGCGTGTCGAAATACGGCGAGTTCGAATTCTGGTTCGCCATGGCCAAGGTCATCGCGATCATCGGCTTCATCGGCCTGGGCTTTGCGGTGCTGATGGGCTGGATTCCCGAGCGCGAAGCCAGCGGCTTGAGCACGCTGATGGCCGAGCACGGCGGCTTCGCGCCGAACGGCATGTCAGCGGTGGTCGGCGCTTTCATCACCATCATGTTCAGTTTCATTGGCACCGAAGCGGTGACCATCGCCGCTGCGGAGTCGAACAACCCGGCGCAGAATATCGCCAAGGCGACCCGTTCGGTAATCTGGCGCATCGGCATCTTCTATCTGCTGTCGATCTTCGTGGTGATTTCCGTGGTGCCGTGGAACGACCCGCAACTCGCCTCGGTCGGGTCCTACCAGCGCGCACTGGAGCTGATGAACATCCCCAACGCCAAATTCCTCGTCGACGTGGTCGTGCTGATCGCGGTCGCCAGTTGCATGAACTCGTCGATCTACATCTCTTCGCGCATGCTCTATTCGCTGGGCCGACGCGGCGATGCGCCGCCGGCATTGAAAGTGACCTCGGCCGCCGGTGTGCCACGGGCGGCGGTCATCGCCAGCACCGTGATCGGCGCGGGCGTGACGTTGCTCAGCTATTTCATGCCGGCCGGGTTGTTCCAGTTCCTGCTCGCCAGCTCCGGCGCGATTGCCTTGCTGGTGTATCTGGTGATCGCCATTTCGCAGTTGCGCATGCGCCGCCGACTGGAACGGGAAAAGATCGAAATGACCTTGCGCATGTGGCTGTTTCCGTGGCTCACCTGGCTGGTCATCGCTTTCATCTGCGCGGCTTTGGCAGTGATGATGATCACCCCTGAACATCGCATGGAAGTGAGCTCGACGATTGGCCTGGCGCTGCTGATCTCGTTCATCGGATTGGCCACCAGCCGCCAGCATCGGCCGGCGGGCAGAGTGGCGGCTGCGAGCAAAGCCTAAGCAAACAGCGCCTTGAGCCCGCGGGAAAACCAGCCGTTCGGGCTCGAGGGCAGATCCTCGCGTTGATTGAATGAGCCAGTCATCGCGCAGGTTTCACCAGCGAGCGAGCCCATCAATTGCGGCAGCAAGAAGCTGCGCTCGCACTCGCTGGCAGCCAACTCGGCATTGTTCTCAGGCCAAACGACAACGGTGGTTTCGGCAAACGGGTTCATGGCACACCTCCTCAAAATTCAAACGTCCAGCACCAGGGTGTCGCTGCCCTGCGCCGGGGCGGCGCAGCAGATCAGCACTTCGTCGTCCGCCAGGCGCATGGCCGGCGGGGTGAGGTAATGCACCTGGCCGCTGCTCAGGCGGGTTTTGCAGGTGCCGCACGAACCGCCGCGGCAGCTGAATTCCGGATTCAGGCCACGTGCCTCGGCCAGTTCCAGCAAGGTGCCGCTGCCCGGTTCCCAGCGCGCTTCCTTGCCGGACGTGGCGAACAACACCTTGACCGGCTCTTCAGCGACCGGCACTTGCGGCGGCGCCGGGGTGCTGATTTCGACATCGCGGATCAGCGTCGACGGGCCGAAGGTTTCGGCGTGGATGCGATCATCGGGAATGCGCATCTTGCGCAGGCCGTCGTACAGCGCCTGGGTGAAGCTGCCCGGGCCACACAGATAGAAATCGTAGTCATCCAGCGGCAGCAGGCTTTTCAGCAAGGCGATGTCGATGCGCCCGGCATGGTCGTAACCCTGCGCTGTAGCCTGCAGCGGCGGCTGGCTGACCACCCGCAGCACTTTGACCTTGTCGCCGGCACGCGCAGCCAAAGCATCGATTTCTTCGCGAAAGGCCAGATCCTCGACGGTGCGACTGCTTTGCACCACCCAGGTCGGGCGCATGCGGCTGATGCGTTTGCCCTGATAGACCACTTCGCGCAGCATCGACAGCAACGGCGTCACCCCGACCCCGGCGGCGAGCAGCACCAGCGGGCGGCGTTCGGTGGCGTCGACGGTGAAGTCGCCTTGCGGGGCGCGGGCTTCGATCAAATCCAGTGCTTGAACCCGGTCGTGCAAGTGTGAAGAAACCGAGCCATCGCGTTTGACGCTGATGCGCAAGAACTCGTCCGACGGCGCGCTGGATACGCTGTAAGTGCGGATCGACGCGGCGTCCTGGCCGTCGAGCAAGACCTTGATCGGCAAGTGCTGGCCTGGTTCGAAGCGCGGCAGGCCGAAGCCGTCGTTGGCTTGCAGGTAAAAGGAGCGGATCTGCGGACTCTCATCGACCACCCGCGTGACGTGCAGCGCACGCCACTGATTGCGCAGCGCCTCAGCCTGCAAGCGCTCGCGGGTCTGTTCCCAGCTGCCGGTCATCTGCGAATTGGGCGAATCGCCTTCCGGCTGCTCGGCCCAACGCAGCGGCAACGCGGCCTGACGGTAAACGATGCGCTGCGGCTTGAAACGCCACAGACGCTCGGCACCCTGGAACGCGGCGATCTGCGGATCGTCGAGCAGCACTTCGGCACTGCCGGTCATCTGCAATAGATCGCCGCTTTCAAAATCGATAAAGGTCAGTCCGGCTCGCGGATTGAGCAGAATGTTGCCCAAGGTGTTGAAGAACAGATTGCCGGAGAAATCCGGGATGGTCAGGGTGCCGTCCTCGTCCATATGCACGAAACCGGATTTGCCGCCGCGATGGGACACATCGACCTGACGCTCACCGTCGCGCACCACATAAGTAGCTACATAGAACGAATCGGCGGCGGTGATCATGTCGCGCACCAGCGGTTCGCTGACCGGCAAGTCGAGCGCGGTGTCGGTGGTTTCGTCGACGAAGGCGTAATGGCGCAGGTTGATGTAGCGCGGGCAATTGCCGTAAGCCTGGGTCACGCCGATCTCGAGGCTGTTGTCATCGCGGCGGCTGATGTTGCCGTTCATGCGATTGCGCCGGCGAGTGTGCAACTCGATGCCGAGCATGCCGATCGCATCGCCGGGCTGCAGGCCTTGATTGGCCGGGTCATTGCGCTGGGCGTCGAGTTTGATCTTCAACACCTGCGGCGAAGGCGAATCCATGAACCCCGGTTGACCGGTGCGCAGCGTTGCCCATGGATCGCCCTGGCTGTCGACGGCGCCGAGCACGACGAAGGGCAGTTGCGCATAGAACTCGCGGTGCTGGTCCGGCATCCAGTCGCGGGCCAGTTGTCGCTGGCCTACACCGACCATCATCTCCACCGCGCCGACGGCACGTTGCAGGGTCAGCTCACCTTCATGCCAGGGCGAGGGCTGCGGTTTCGACGCTGTGTCCATTTCGATTCTCCTCAGTGCAGACGGGCCGGTGAGCCGCCAGGGGCTGAAGCTCAAGTGGGCTCATGTTCGCTCTCGGCCGGTTGCGAGGGAATGGCCAGAAACTGCAATCCACTGTTTCAGTCGGTGAAATGATCCCTACGTGCGTCCAAGGACGAGGGGGATTATTTCACTGGCTGAAATGCTCGATTGTATTGAGTGAGGATTCCGCGATTTACGGCAGGGGAGCAGGATGAGCCCATCGACACGATCAGCGGGTCGACCTCGAATAATTCAGGAGCACGTCATGTCTCAGTCAGCCGTCAAACTGTACCGCCATCCGTTGTCCGGCCATTCGCATCGCGTCGAGTTGATGCTGTCCCTGCTGGACGTTCCGACCGAACTGGTGTTCGTCGACCTGATGAAGGGCGCGCACAAAACGCCTGAATTTCTTGCCCTCAACCGTTTCGGCCAGGTGCCGGTGATTGACGACAACGGCACGGTGCTCGCTGATTCCAACGGCATTCTCGTCTACCTCGCCGGCAAATATGGCAACGGGCAATGGCTGCCGAGCGACCCGGTCGAGCAAGCCAAAGTGCAGCGCTGGTTATCGGTGGCTGCCGGCCAGATCAGCTCCGGCCCGGCCACGGCGCGCTTGATCACTGTGTTCGGTGCCGGTTACGACGCGGCTGATGCGATCAAACGTTCCCATGCTTTGTTGCAAGTGATGGAAGACGAACTGGCCAACAGCGCATTCCTCGCCGGTGACAAGGCAACCGTTGCCGATGTGGCTGCCTACACTTATGTCGCCCACGCACCGGAAGGCAATGTCTCGCTCGAGGATTACCCGAATGTGCGGGCCTGGCTGGAACGGGTTGAGGCGCTGCCGAAATTCGTCGGCATGCAGCGCACTGCGGTAGGCCTGCAAAGCGCTTGATATCAGCACACGCCAAACCCCTGTGGGAGCGAGCCTGCTCGCGAAGGCTTTCTGTCAGTCAACATCAGAGTTGAATGACACACCGCTTTCGCGAGCAGGCTCGCTCCCACATGATTTCACTGTGTTTTCGAGGTTTTCTACAGGTTCCCGCCTATGGATCGTTTTCAGGAAATGCGCATGTTCCTGGCCGTGGCCGAGGAGGGTGGCTTCGCGGCTGCGGCCCGGCGTTTGAATACCTCGCCACCCAGCGTCACCCGTGCGATTGCTGCGCTGGAGCAACGCATCGGCACGCGCCTGTTGTCGCGCACCACGCGCAGCCTGCACCTGACCGAAGCCGGGCATCGTTATCTGGATGATTGCCGACGGATTCTTTGCGATATCGACGAAGCCGAAGAGGCGGCCGCAGGCAGTTATCGGGTGCCGTGCGGGCATTTGAGCGTGACTGCGTCGGTGTTGTTTGGCGAGTTGTTCATCGCGCCGTTGCTGGCGCAATACGTCGATGCGTTTCCTTCCGTACATCTGAAGGCCTTGCTGGTTGATCGGGTGGTGAACATGGCCGAGGAGGGCATCGATGTCGCCGTGCGCATCGGTCATCTGCACGACAACAATCAGCATGCGATCAAGGTCGGCGAGGTCCGCCAGGTCATCTGCGGCACGCCCGATTACTTCGCCCGTTATGGTCGGCCGCAACATCCGAACGAGTTGAGCCGCGCCAACATCGTCATGTCGTCTGCCAGTCATTTGCTCAGCGATTGGCAATTCGCCCATGCCGATGGCCTGTTGAATTTTCGCTTCGAACCGCGTCTGGTGGTCACCGCGAATCAGGCGGCGATCAACATTGCCAGTTCCGGCTGGGGCATTACCCGGGTGCTGTCTTATCAAGTTGCCAGCCAGGTCGCGGCTGGTGAACTGGAGTTGGTGCTGGAGGGCTTTGAGCCGCCGGCGTTACCTGTGCAATTGGTCTATCTGAAACATCCGCGCGTACCGGCGAAGGTACGCACGTTTGTCGATTTTCTCAGCGAACGCCTTCAGCATCACCCGGCGCTGAAAGCCGTGAACAGGGTTCACGGCTGACGCTGCAAGGTTCGATCACTTCGCCGTAGCGGCGGTTTCGATCAGGCTGGCGACGGCTTTCGGGTTGGACACCATCACCACGTGCGAGGCGCCTTTGACCACGACGGTCTGCTTGGCGTGCGCGCGCTCGGCCATGAACGCCAGGGCCTGCGCCGGGATGTTCTTGTCCTGGTCACCGTAGACGAAGTACGACGGCACGGTTTTCCACGCAGGCTCGGTGGCAGCTTCGTTCAGCGCGGCGACGGTCACCGGGCGCTGAGTGGCGGCCATCAACTTCGCATCGGCCTGGGACACATCGGCTGCGAACTGATCGTGGAATTTATCCTGCTGGATATACAAATCCTTGCCACCATCGGCCAGCTCAACAGGGGCCGACAGGGTCGGGCCAAGGGTGCTGCCGGGGAAACGCCCGGACAACTCGGCAGCGGTTTCACCCTTTTCCGGCGCGAACGCAGCGACGTACACCAGCGCTTTGACATTGGCATTGCCATAAGCGGCTTCGCTGATAACCGGGCCACCGTAGGAGTGGCCGACCAGCACCACCGGAGTTTTCACGCTGGCCAGCACATCAGCCACCGATTGCGCATCACCCTTGACCGAACGCAGCGGGTTGGCGGCGGCGATCACCGGGTAGCCATCCTTCTCGAGAATCTTGACCACGCCGTTCCAGCTGCTCGAATCGGCGAAGGCACCGTGCACCAGCACCACGGTAGGTTTGACCGGCGCGGCGAATGCGGCTGTGGCGCCGAACATGGCGGCGGTGAGGGCGAGGGTTGCGAAGACTTTGTTCATGGTGATGTCCTGTCGTTTGATTAGGGTAGGAATGGAAGCGACAGGGGTATTTAGCGCGCTAAATGTGTCAGTTCTGTGTGCGCATGGCCGAACTTCGCATGCGTGTGTATCCGGGTTGGCGAAAGCTACATGCTGATACAAACCGGTCGATCCTTCAGATCGCGCGGCGGATCTTGCCCGGGGCCTCGCCGTAGATTTCCTTGAATTTCTTGCTGAACGCCGCTTGCGACTGATAGCCGACCTGCACGGCAATGTCGTTCAGGCCCAGGTGCGAATGGCTGAGCAGACTGAATGCCAGTTCCATGCGCAACTGGGTCAGCATCACCCACGGCGACACGCCAGCGACCCGGGCAAATGTACGCATGAAGGTTGCGCGGGACATGTTAGCGGTGTCGGCCATGGCCTCGATGGTCCATTCGTGCGCCGGGTCGGCCAATATCGCCTGACAGGTCCGACCAAGGCGCTGGTCGCCAAGCAGCGCCAGGGTACTTTTGTCGTGATCGGCCCGGGCCAGATGCGCACGCAGGATCAAGGTGAACAAGGCCTGGGACAGCGAGTCGAGAAGAAATCGTGCGCCCGGTTGCTCGCTGTCAGCTTCGCTGCGTAACAGCCCGACCAGGGCAGTCAGCGGCGCATCCACCGGCAAGCCATCGTTGGCAATCAACAGGTAGTCGGGGAGGGCAGCGAACAGCATCGACGCGCGGTTGTAATGAAAGCCACCGCAGAGCATGTCCAGATCGGCGCTCGCGCCACCCAGCCGATAGATTGGCAACACCCCGCCGGGAATCAGCGTTGGCGCCATCGGCGCTACGTTT
Source organism: Pseudomonas sp. NDM (assembly GCF_003105095.1). Taxonomy (NCBI): domain Bacteria; kingdom Pseudomonadati; phylum Pseudomonadota; class Gammaproteobacteria; order Pseudomonadales; family Pseudomonadaceae; genus Pseudomonas; species Pseudomonas sp. NDM. Next base: position 18,145 of record NZ_QETJ01000004.1, read on the forward strand.
TTACCGGTGCTGTGCAGCACATGTGGCGTGCCCCGTGGCAGCAAAAGAATATCGCCGGCGCGCATCGCCAGGCGTTGTCCGCTCGCCAGCTCAACCCGGCATTCACCTTTGAGGACGATGTGATAGGGCGCCTTGCCCAAGGCTTCCTGCTGGTGATCACGTGCCCAGTCGCCCTGAAACTGGCAACGCAGATCCAGGCCGCCGCGCACGTTGGCCAGGCTGATGAGCTTATCGAGCGAGTTCATTGGCACGCATCACGATGGAGTCCGCAAAGTTGAGACGATTGAGCAAGACGTTGAGCATGACCGACAAAAGCGCGATTCGATAGCACCGCAGACTGACTCCACTTTCATTGATCTGGAGAAGTCGCATGTTCACCTCAATCAACGCCGGACTACAACAGCTCGGCAAACTCGATCGCTTCGGCATTCTGCTGATGCGCGTGGCCATCGCCATCGTGTTCCTGTGGATCGGTGCGTTGAAGTTCGTGCCGTACGAAGCCGACAGCATCACGCCCTTCGTCGCCAACAGCCCGGTGATGTCGTTCTTCTACGAACACCCTCAGGACTACAAGGCGCACCTGACCCACGAGGGCGAACTGAACGCCGACAAGCGCGCCTGGCAGGCCGCGAACAACACCTACGGTTTTTCCACCGGGCTCGGCGTGGTGGAAATCCTCATCGGTCTGCTGGTCCTGTCCAATCCGCTTTCCCGCCGTACCGGCCTGCTCGGCGGCGCTCTGGCATTCGCTACGCCGCTGGTGACCCTGAGCTTTCTGATCACTACGCCAGAAGCCTGGGTCGCTGCGCTGGGTGATGGTCAGCACGGCTTTCCCTATCTGTCCGGTGCCGGACGACTGGTGCTCAAGGACGTCCTGATGCTCGCCGGAGCGCTGCCAGTGATGGCCGATTCCGCGCGCCAATTGCTGACCGAACGTCAGGCCTGAATTCCTCATCCTTAATAGAGAGATCACACCATGAAAACGCTTTTCGCTTTGACCCTGGCCATCGTCGCTGGCAACGTGTTCGCCGCCACCGAACCTGCACAAACCGGCGTGCCACTGGATATCGCCAAAACCATCAGCATCACCGACACCAGCGCCGCCTGCGGAATCGTCCCGGTGGAGGTCGTCTATGAAGACAGTCACGGTCAGCGGCATGTCGCCACGTACACCGTGCTGGGCAATGGCTGCGGTGGCGATTAGCTCAGGTTTGCCCCAGCACTGTAGCGGACTCGATTTTGGCAGTCCGCTGCAGCGTTTCCGGAACACCGATCAACAGCAGCAGGAACGCCGCCGCTGCAACCCCGGCGAGGGTGAGGAATGCCGCGCTGTAACCGGCAGCCTCGACGACGAACCCGGCCAGTCCATTGCTCAACGCCGCCCCCAGACCAAACGCGGTCGTCAGTGCGCCGAGGCTGACATTGAAATGCCCGGAGCCGAGGGTGAGATCCTTGACCATCACCGGGAACAGCGCCCCGAAAAGCCCGGCGCCAACACCGTCGAGCAACTGCACGGCGACCAGCCAGTAGGGATCATCCGAGAAGGTGTAGAGCAACCCGCGCAGCGGCAGGATCAGGAAACCCGCCAGCAACAACGGTTTGCGCCCCCAGACATCGGCTTTCGCACCGGCCAGTAGCGCCATCGGCACCATGACCAGTTGCGCGGCGACGATGCATGCCGACGTCAGCGGCGTGGCCATGTGCAGGTTGGCTTGCGCGAGTTTCTGGCTCACCAGCGGCAGCATCGCCGCATTGGCCAGGTGGAACAGTGCGCAGCACAGGGCAAACATCAACAGCGGTCGATTGCTCAGCAGCACCTTGAACCCGGATGGCTGATGGCTCTGATCGCCAGGTTGCAGACCGCGCGCGACGTCATGATCTATCGCCTCGGCCGAGACGAACAGCACGGCAACCACGCTGGCCAGCGCCATGACCGCCATCAGATAAAACACCGCCACCGGACCGAACAGATACGCAAACAAACCGGCCAACAACGCGGCGCACGCGTTGCCGGCGTGGTTGAACGTCTCGTTGCGGCCAGTGCGCCGGGTAAATGCCCGGGGGCCGGTAATGCCCAGCGTGATCGCGGAAATCGCCGGGGCGAAAATCGACGCAGCCGCTGCGCTCAAGGCTTGGGTCAACGCCACCAGAGTGAATGAAGAAATGAACGGCAGGACCAGACAACTCGCGGTCACCAGCAGCGCGGCGATGATGATCAACGCACGTTTCGCGCGACTGCTGTCAACCAGTGCACCGGCGGGTGTTTGCGTGATCAGTGCAGCGATACCGGCGAGGGTCATGACCACACCGATGCTGGCCGGGTCCCAGTGGTGCACGGCGAGCAAGTAAATGGCGAGGTACGGCCCGAGGCCGTCGCGAACATCCGCGAGGAAGAAATTCAGACTGTCCAGCGAGCGGTTGTTGCGGCGATCGAGATGGCTGATCACGACGGCAGTCTCTTGAAAGTGAGGTCTGCGTAAATGTATCAACCTCGGCAAAGCTAATGACCGAAGCGGCAGGAGATTAGTTGCAGGACAGCGGAGCAGTTGCTGCTCCGCAGAGGCTCACTGATCAGGGGTTTGCAGTACCTCGATCCACAATGCACCTTTGCCCGATGCCGCTTCGCCGACACGCTTCAGGGCGCCATCCTTGCTCACCGCGTAAGTACCGACCTTGGCACTTTTCTCGCCCGTGACCAGCAGCCAGCGGCCATCGGGCGAGAAGGCGATGTTGCGCGGTTGCTGTTCCTGCACCGGGTAGTTGTCGAGGAAGGCCAGTCGGCCTGTTGCCGGATTCACGGAAAACGCCGAGACGCTGCTACTGGTACGTTCACTCATCAGCAGCAGCTTTCCGTCCGGCGACATGCGCAGGTCAGCGGCCCAGATGCGCGGGGTCGGGTCGTCTTTCAGATCGTTGTTGCGCGCATCACGGATTTCGCCGTGGGCCAGTTTCAAACGCTCGGGAATGCCATTGGCTGCAGCGATTCGGGTCAGCGCGCCGCTGCTTTGGTCGATTGAGAACGCGGTCACGGTGCCACTCATTTCGCCCACGACGTAAAGGAATTTGCCGTCCGGCGAGAATGCCAGATGCCGAGGCCCGGTTTTCTCCGGGACGCTGACCGAACCACTGCCAATCGGGCTCAGCTCACCCGTCTGGGCATTCAGGCGATATTGCAGAACCTTATCGGTGCCCAGGTTGCCGGCGTAGGCAAAGCGATTGCTCGGCTCGGTGCGAATCGAATGCGCATGCAGGCCGGTCGGGTAGCGCAGGATGCTGGCGGAAGGTTGTTGATCCTCGCCGATCTTCTGAACGCTGAGGGTGTCGGCGCCGTAAGACGCCGCGAGCAGGTAGCGACCTTTTCGGTCGGTCGACAGGTAGGCCATGCTCTCTGCCAGAGGCGCCTGGGTAAACTTTGTCAAATGACCGCTTCGGGGATCGATCCGGTAGCCCAGAACCTGGAAAGGTTTGACCCGCAAGGCTGCAAACAGCACCTTGCCATCCGGGGTGAGGGCCATTGGATTGACCTGGTCACCGGCCTGGATCTGTTCGACCAGGGTGAGCGCGCCGTTGTCCGGATCGAGGCGGTATTGCGAGATCAGACCGTCACCGGGACTTGAGATGTAGGCGTAGGTCGCGGCATTGGCAGTCACGCTAAGGGTTGAGGCAAGCGCAGCGATCAAAAGGGTTCTTTTCATCATTTCCAGCCGTATTGTTTTTGTGATCAGTCATCCTATGAGTGATTGGCGGGGGCATCAATGTATATTTGGCCGATCTGTACTCCGGTCGCGCCTCTGTCACAGCGTCGATTCAGCTGGGATGGATCGGTGAAAATGATCGGGGAGGGCAATGCCTCGGCAGATATGAAACATTTCTACATACTCTCCCATTAGCGTTGTTGTACGACATCCTACTAATGTGCCGGACTGCATTCGTTCTCACAAAAACAATAACGGAGATACCCCTATGACGAGCATGGCTCCACTCGATCATCAGGCCGCTGCGAAACCGCAAAACCTGTTCCTGCGAACGCTGAAACTGCTCGGCCCCGGCATCATCGCCGTGCTGTCGTGGCTTGGCGCGGGCGACCTGATCACGTCCTCGGTGGCCGGCGCGAATTACGGCTACGCCATGATGTGGGTGCTGGCGGTCTCGTTGTTGCTTCGGTACTTGATCGTCAACATCATTGCCCGCTTTCAGCTATGCAATAACCAGGGCATGACCATCCTTCAGGGCTATGCCCAGCTCAATCCGGTGTTTGCCTGGTTCATGCTGGTTTACGCCTTGTTGATGGGGCACTTGATGAACGCCTACATGATCAAGGGGGCAGGCGAGTCGCTGGCGATGCTGTTCAAGATCGATCAGCCATTGCTGTGTTCGGTGGCGGTGGTGCTGGCGGTCTGGATGCTCGTCGGGCGCAACATCTACACGATGATCGAAGGCGTAATGAAACTGCTGCTGGCGATCATGACGCTGGCCTTCATCGCTCTGGCGGTGATGTCCGGCCCGGATGTCACCGGCATCATCAAAGGCACCATCGGCTTCAGCATTCCGCCTGACGAGGGCGTGCACGGCGCGTTGCTGGTGGCGGTCTCGGTGATCGGTGCGGTCGCCGGTTCGATCGCCAACTTCGTGCACCCCTATGTCATGCGCCAGAAAGGCTGGATCGGGCCGCAGCACAAGCGCATTCAGCGCAACGATCTGCTGTTTGCGGTGTTCGTCGGGATCATCATCAACCTGGCGATCTGGATCGTCGGTGCGGAAATCCTGCGACCGAACGGTATCGAGGTGAAAACCTTAGGCGATCTGGGCAAGGCGCTGGAAATCTACTTCGGCCCGATTGGCTGGTATGTGTTCTTCATCGGCGTATTCGCAACGTTGTTTGCCAGCATTTCCGGCAAGACCACGGCGTTTCCGATGCTGATCACCGATGCCTTCCAGCACGTTCGCCCTGAGCGGCGCGAGAAGTACGGCAAAGAGTTCCATCACGACCCGATGCACAAGTGGTTCATGCTGTTCATCCTGGTCACGCCGCTGATCTGGTCGATGCCGGGCATGCCGGATTTCGTCACGCTGACCATTGGTGTCAGCGCGTTGAACATCATTGGTTTGCCGGTGATTTCCCTGGGCTTGCTGATCATGTCCAACCAGAAATCGCTGCTGGACAAGCAGTACCGCAACAACCTGTTCGAAAACATCGCGCTGTTGTTTGCCACTGGGCTGGCGCTGTGGGTGGCCTTTCAACTGGGCGTTGATCTGTTCACTTGATGACCCGAAATCGAGGGGGCATACGCCCCCTCGAATCGCTGCTTACAACGGCACATCCATCTCGATCCTGCGCCAGGCGGCCTCGGAAAAACTGTACACCGAGAATGCGATCAGCCCCAACGCCATCAGCATCAACAGCACGCCGCCAGCCGGCAGATTCTGCAAAGCATCCAGCGCTTCCTTCATGCCGGGTGGATTCGTTGCCTGGTAAACCGAGCCGCTGACCGCCATCAACAGCGCAATCTCGATAAACACCACGCCTCGGGCGATCAAGCCAAAGCGCGACACCGGACGCACGTAGCGCATGACTTCGTCATCCGCTTCGAAGTACTTCTCGAACGAGGCTTTCCAGCCTTTGATGATGTGGGCGATACCGACACCGAGCGGGATCAGCGCGACGAGGTAGATCAACAGATTCGAGTGTTCGAACGACAGCAGATGCGCGAGCAGATCCTTGGTCTTGCCATCGCCGGAGCCGCCCGAACTCCTGAGGCCACTCACCAGCAGACCCAAGGCAAAGAAGGCCAGCGCCGCGTTGACCATACCGCCAGCAAGCAAGCCTGCACGAATAACCAGACCCTTGAACTCATTGCCGTGGTGGTCGATGTCACGAATCGCTTGCAGCGCCCGCCAAGCGGCGAAGGCCAGCAGACCGGCGACCACAACGCCGATCAGCACATAGCCGAATGGCTGGCTGAGCAATGCTTCGAGGCTTTTATGGCTGTCTTTTGGTTTGGTGGAGTCATGGGCGGCGAGCAGGGCGAAAATGCCGATGATCAGGTACAGAACACCGCGCGCGGCATATCCGCCTCGGGCGAGCAGGACAAGGGTGTGTTGAGTGGACATGAGTTTGCTTCCAGGGAATCGATGTGAAGCAGACCCGTGGACGGGGCAGGGGTTCGATTAAGGTTGTGGGTCACGTCACCCTTGAGTGACGTGCGCCCTTAACGGCCTGCCATTCAACGGATCAAGGTTTCGCTCCAGCACTCTGGCGACGGAAGAACACTGTCACCTGGCCGACCTCAACACCCCACTTGGACATACTGGTGCGGTTGATCAACGTGTCTTCGTCGATCAGGTACATCCAGTCGTCCATGCTCACCTCGTAGGTCGAATCGTCGACGGGCAGGTTCAGGCGATACCGCCAGTGGAAAGCATTTCCTGCAATCTGTCCCTTTGCGACACCGACCACGTCGCCCGCGCGACCGCTCCAGCGGCCATTCTCCTCGGGAGTGAGGGTCCAGATTCGGCGTTGATGGGTACCGTCGCTATACACAAAGCGCTCGTCGAGAATCAGGTTGTTGCCTTCGCGACGACTGACGAGGTCGACCTCGAAACGCTTGGTCACTTCGCCGTTGCGCTTCTGAAACATCCCCCAGGCTTTGACGGGCTGGCTGAAAAACTGCTCCAGACTCAATGCAGGTTGCTGGTCTGCGTACCGAGCAACATCGACACTGCCGCAGCTTGCAATGCTGAGCGACACTACTAATAGCAGCAGAAATCGGGTCATCTTCCTACTCCTTGAGCTTGTACAGTTAACGAGCGGCGTATAGGCCTAGCGCCGTCCGATGAGCTGGAGAAATTCCTGCCGCGTCGTCGAACTATCACGGAAGGCACCGAGCATGACGGAGGACGTCATGACCGAATTCTGCTTCGCGACACCGCGCATCATCATGCACATGTGCCTGGCTTCAATGACCACCGCGACACCGGCGGCATCGGTGATCTGCTGGATGGCTTGAGCAATCTGCTGAGTAAGGTTTTCCTGAATCTGCAGCCGCCGCGCGAACATGTCGACCACCCGCGCCACCTTCGATAGCCCCAGCACCCGGCCAGTGGGGATGTACGCCACATGCGCCTTGCCGATAAATGGAAGCATGTGATGCTCGCACAGCGAATAAAGCTCGATGTCGTTGACGATCACCATCTCATCACTTTGCGATTCGAACAGAGCACCGTTGGTCACGTCTTCCAGGCTCAACCCGTAGCCGTCGCAAAGGTATCGCATGGCCTTGGCGGCCCGCTCGGGCGTGTCCCGCAGACCTTCGCGCTCAGGGTTCTCGCCGACGCCAACGAGGATCTCACGGTAATGGCTGGCTAACTCTGGGCTCATTCGGGTTACTCGTGGCGAGTGCTGCGTGAGGGCTAATGTCGGGTGAAAAAGGTTGTACGTATATGAGGAATCTGTATAGGTTTTATTGAAGATAGGCTGAAAAAGATCAACTGACAACGAATCGGCGGTTTTTTTGTGCAGACGTGAAATTTCAGGCAGGACAAACTTAAGGCGAGGTTCAGTCAGTGGCTTGATACGGGCTGGCAGATGGCTGTTTTGGATCGATAGCTCACGGGGGTGAATGGCAGCTATCGGCCAGAAGCGGTCGCTCAATTCGACTCGATAATTCCCACCCGAGCGTGCATCATCGCGCTCGCCACGATCCCGACGTGGCATCGAAGCCATCAGTGCAGAACATGCCCGCCCGCAAGAAAAAGCCCTTTGAAATGGAAGTCATCTCATGTTCGAACGTAACAAACTGGTTCCGGAGTTAATGGTCACCAACCTGGATAGCAGCCTGGCTTTTTGGGTTTCTCGTCTGGGGTTCAAGGTAGCTTATCAACGCCCGGAAGATGGATTTGCATACCTGGATTTGAATGGTGCTCAAGTAATGCTTGAGCAGGTTGATTCGAACGCGGGTCAATGGCTGACTGCGCCGTTGACCAAGCCGTTTGGAAGAGGCATCAACCTGCAGATTGATGTTGAGGCTGTCGCCCCCATCATCCAAAAACTTGATTCGGCTGGATGTCCACTCTATCGAGAATGCAAAGACACTTGGTATCGGGCTGACAATGCAGAAGTAGGCCAGCGCGAATTCATCGTACTGGATCCCGACGGTTATCTCGTAAGGTTGGTAGAGAGGTTGGGTGAGCGGCCGGCTTGCTCAATCTGAATCTGAGCCAATCCGACCGGTCAGCTTTGGGTCGTTTTCTGCCTGTGACGGCAGGCAGAAAACCAGCCTAATTGGTCGGACGTTACCGAAAATAGCCTCCAAATGTGGCCCTTCCTTAGCGCTCGGTTCGCCGCCCTGCGACGTCTTGCTCCACGAACAAAACCTCCTTTATCGACAACACCTCGTATATTTGGGTGTGATACGGCGCGATTTTCGAAATTAGGCAACGGGAATTATTCAATTGACCAGAGACACCAAAACCGAAGCTGATAAAAATGGATCAGCAGAACAATTCATAAACGTCGAACTCGCCGACCTGGCAGTCACTTTCGGTTTACCTGCAAAGCGCTTCCAGGAAGAATTGGCGAAATTTGGCTGGGGCATGATTCTCGATGAGGCGAACCGTTTGGCGCACATGGATGAGTTTGACCGTATGACTGAACTGCGTAAGCAGAACAAGGAGCGCGTAAGACAAGATGTGCATCCGACCTGGGCGCATCTAGTACAAGCTGCGAAAGAATTCCTCCCTCATCTAGCATCGCGGGTGCCTGGCACTCCTACGACCCCTCCTGACCGGCTGACAGGCTATGTCTATGTTTTATTTGATGGGATAACGGGGCTGAGCAAAATCGGGCACACCAAGACGGCTGGCCGTCGGCAGCGTGCACAGATGGGCGGCCATGGGAGCCCTATCGTCAATGTCGTAAACGTCAAAGTTGCAGACTGCCTTGCGGCCGAAACGCAGTGCCATGAGCATTTTGCCCAGTACCGCACAAATGGTGAGTGGTTTAGTGCGCAACTCGAGGAAATTATTCAGTATGTTGATACGGAATTGGACTGGCTGGGTGCCGACTACGAGAATCAGGAGACGCTTGAGCACTACATCCATCACTGCCAGTCCGGAAACAGAGAAGAGGCTAAGGCGGTATTGAGGAAGGGGCGAAGCAGACATTCACGGTTCAAGCCTACCAGCGGCGGACAGGCATGGGGAGACATTTAAAGCCCACAAGTTTCAGAAATCGTCCCAGCCCACATTAAATTAAACGTCCGCTTCTGGCCGACAACTGCCGCTCACGGGCGATATCTCTGGGCCAAGAAGCGCCTATTGATTACATTTTTGGGCGCGCAGAATCAGGAAGCCGGCAATGACAATCAAAACAATTCCAGCCCATGTAAAGGTGTCCGGCGTTTCCTGGAACAGTACATAACCCCAAAGGCAGGCGAAAACCAGGTACGCATAATCGAAAGTCCCGATAAGTGCTGGAGGCGCAACCTGGTAGGCCTTGGCGGTAGCCGTATTTATGAAAATCAGGGCGCAGGCGTAACAGAAGATAAAAAGCATCTCCTGCCAACCGGGCGTCTGCCAGGGAGAGAGTAGAAATGCAGCACCAGCAACTGTGGACTCACTGACCATCAGCGATGCGCCGCCTCCGATTACGGCGGCGAAAAGAAAAGCGATATTCAAGCCCAGCGCCAATACCAGTGGATGTTCATTGCGACAATGTCGACGTGTCACAACCATCGCGACCGCGTAGAAAACAGCCGCAATCACAGGTAGCAGAGTTGCAAGGACGAAAACATCTGATCCCGGGCGTAACACTGTGGCGACACCCGCGAAACCTATTCCTATCGCAACCCAACCTCGCAGTGATAACGGCTCACCTCCGTAAAGGGTGGAGAAAAGCGCTATGAAAAGGGGAGTTGTGTAGATCGCCACGGCAGCCACTGATAACGGGATCAACGGTAACGCCGAGTAGTACGTTACCCACATTAACAACAGCAGAATGCTCCTGATTGTCACCCAAAACATCGAGGCGGTTGAGTATCGACCCGATCTGACGTCCCTTGCGAGCCAGGCTACAAGGGTGGGCACCGACAGGCAGGAGACGATGAGGAACAACTGCCAGAGTGGAAGTCTGGCGCTGAAATATTTTACTGCTGCATCGGCCAGCGAAAGGAGAAAGACAGCAGCGCTTATCAGCAATATGCCCTTGGCAACACTGTCGCCGCTTGCACTGTACTTGCTCACGAATCGCACTCCTGTTCCTTCAGTGAACTGAGAATTTAACAGATGGTGGCGAATTCTCAGGGCAAATAGCCGACACGCCAGACGGCGATTTTCATTCCTGACCGTTGTCCGCTTCTGGCCATAAACAGCCGTTCAAGGCTGCTCGTTTTTCAGGCGGCAGTGGCCCATCCCGTCGCCGCTACCTGGCGCTCACCGTCCACAACTGATCCAGCTTCGTCGTATAACTCTGGCTCATAAGCTCCCGACGCATCGCCCATCCAGGTGCTGTAGGCACGCTGGCTACACGCAGCACGCCCTTTCCCCAGCGACCATTGATCTCATCCAGCACACCCATCACCTTGTCTGCCATCGCCGGCTGGGATTGCGCGAACAGGTCATCGGTGAATTCGCCAGGCTGGCGCAGATCCATCAGCAGCACTTCCGCCTTGCTGTACTTGTAGCCGGGACGGAAGAGACGATTGACCGCTTCGGTCGCAGCCTTCGTCATCAGCCGCACGTCGTTGGTCGGGTACGGTAACTCCACCAAGGCGCCATTGGCATATTTCGCTTCCTCAGGATTGAACATGCCGGTGCGAATGCTCACGCGGATCTTCTTGCACAGCGAGTTTTGCGCTCGGAGTTTTTCTGCCGCACGTTGAGTGTAGGTGGCGACGGCCTCTTTGATCGGCTCGATCTGCGTGAGCCGGTTGCCGAACATCCTGCTGCAGCAGATCTCCTGCTTGGGTGGATCAGCTTCACCCAGTTCCAGGCATGAGGTGCCGGCGAGCTCGCGGGCAGTCTTCTCGATCACCACGCTGAATTTCTGGCGAAGCATCCATGGATCGGCTTTCGCCAGGTCCATCGCTGTCTTGATGCCCATCGTTTCCAGATGGGCCTTCATGCGCCGGCCGACGCCCCAGACTTCGCCGACATCGGTGTTGCGCAGCGTCCAGTCCCGTTTGAACGGATCGCACAGATCCACCACGCCGCCAGTGATGTCCAGCAGCCGTTTGGCTGTGTGGTTGGCGAGCTTGGCCAGCGTCTTCGTCCGTGCGATGCCCACTCCGACTGGAATGCCGGCGCGTTTGAGAAGTGTTGAGCGCATGTGCCTGCCAAGCGCGGACAGATCTCCGGGCATGCCAGTCAAATCGGCAAATGCCTCATCGATGCTATAGACCTCAAGTGCCGGCACCATCGATTCGATGATGGTCATGACGCGCTCGCTCATGTCGCCGTACAGCGCGTAATTACTGCTGAAAGCCACGATTCCATGCCGGCGTAGATGGTCTTTGATCTGAAAGTATGGCTGACCCATTTTCACGAAAGGCTTGGCATCGTAACTACGCGCGATCACACAGCCGTCGTTGTTGGACAGCACCACGATAGGGGTCTTTGCCAGGTCGGGCCTGAAGACGCGCTCGCAGCTCGCGTAAAACGAGTTGCAGTCGATGAGTGCAAAAACCGGTTCACGCATGGTCATGATCACGGACGCTGTATTTCACGACACCCCAGATCACCAGCTCATCGCCTTCCATGACATGTCTCGCCGGGTATTTCGGATTCTCCGACAAAAGCATCACGGCGTTCTCGCGCAAAAGCAGGCGCTTGCAGAATGGCTCCGAGTTCAACGCAGCGATGACGATATCGCCACTGACCGCCTCGATGCTCCGATCGACGATCACCATATCCCCGGAATAGATGCCCGCGCCTTGCATGCTGTCGCCATCGATCCTCACCAGATACACGTGCGGCGCCCGGATATCGAACAGCTCATCCAGGGAAATGTGCTTTTCGATGTGGTCCGCCGCAGGGGAGGGGAAGCCCGCCGGTACCCTGGCGGAATAAAGGGGCAGCTTCTTGCCGCCAGTAGCGAGTGGGCCGAGAAGAATGATGCTCATGATGCAAGCCTTAGGAGGTTAACTGTACGTACATACAGTTAACGATTTGGTTCGCTTGCGGTCAATCTCATAGGCACCACAATTCGACGGGTGACAGCATGTGCGGACGCTACTCGATCTACGAATCGATGGATCACTACCTCAAGGAGCTTGCGCCAAGGCAGTTGGTGATCAATGGCTATGACCTCTGGCCCGTTGAGCGATACAACGTCGCACCGTCGACGCGGGTGGAAATCATCCGGCCGGTTAGGGAGGGCTTGAGCATTGACAAGGTCAGATGGGGATGGGCGCCTTTCTGGGCGAAGGGAAAGCGTCCTGATCCGATCAACGCAAGAGTCGAGACCGTCATCACCGGCAAATTTTTCAATCAGCTCTGGCCAGACGGACGCGTACTCGCGCCGGCGAACGGCTGGTTCGAGTGGGTCAAGGACGAAGAAGATCCGAAGAAAAAGCAGCCGTATTTCATCACCCTGAAAGAGCAGATTCCGATGTTCTTCGCAGGGTTGGCCGAGGTGCACGAAGCTCTGGAACCGGACGAACGGGACGGCTTCGTCATCATCACCGCGGCAAGTGATGAAGGCATGGTCGATATCCACGACCGCAAGCCCCTGGTCTTGGCGCCTGAGCATGCGCGTGAATGGATCGACCCCAATACCTCACCTGAACGCGCTCGAGAATTAGCCATGGAGCACTGCAGGCCGGCAACGGATTTCCATTGGTACAAGGTTGGCAAGGATGTGGGCAACGTGCGTAATCAAGGCCCGCAGCTCATTCAGCCGCTCTCCTTGGCCTCGGATGTCGACGATTGATAAACCAGCGGTGGAAAAATCGACGTGGCTGGCTCAGCTGCAGCAACATCGGGCAATGAGGAGGAAAACCGCCGAGCATAGCGGCGAAGAACTGTGGAAAGGGCGGTTGCCTGTCGTCGCCGAGGCAACCCCGATGACGTATGTTTCTCCAAAGAGTGGCCGACAATATCTGGTCGTCAGCGCCGGCGGTAATTCGGCGACGACGCAGAAGGGTGATTACTTGGTGGCATATGCGCTGCCGCAGTGAAGGAAGGGGAAAAACTGATGGGTAAACGTTTATCAAGAGTGATCGCATTGACAGGATTACTGGCAGGACAAGCGCTGGCCGCCGAAGACAATGGCCTGGTGGTACGCATCGCGCAACTTGAAATCGACCCCGCACAGGTTGCTGCCTATCAAGCCGCAGTCAAAGAGGAGATATCTGAGTCGACTCGAGTAGAGCCCGGCGTCATATCCATCTACGCCGTGGCCGAAGTCGACCGTCCAAACTGGTTTCATTTTTTCGAAATCTACGCCAGCGACTCGGCATATCGAAGCCATATCGAATCGCCGCACTTCAAAAAGTACGCTGTTACTACGAAGTCGATGATTCTGTCGAAGCGCCTGATTGAAACCACCCCGATCGAGCTTGGTTCACGGCATGGCCGATAACCTGCTGCGCGCTGGTCAAGTTGATTTTTCAATGGAGCAAAGTGAATGAAAAATTTCAAGGTGATGGCGATTGCCCTGGCGGGAATGGCGTATTTTGCGGCGGGCAGTTGTCGGGTGATGGCATCGGACGCTGAGTCTGCCGCACCACCGGCCTACTATGTCGCCGAGTTTGAAGTTACCGATCCCGAGGGGATGAAGCCTTACAGTGCGCAGGTCGAATCAACCTTCAAACCCTATGGCGGACATTTCATCGTGCGAGGCGGAAAAACCATTTCGCTTGAAGGTGAAGCACCAAAGCGTCGCCGTGTGGTGATCGAGTTCGCGAGCGTCGAAAAAGCCCAGGCTTGGTACAACTCCGCGCAGTACACAGAACTGAGGAAAGTCCGCCAGCGTTCAGCCAAGACGGACGTCTACTTGATCGAGGGAGTACCGGTGCGGTAGTTCCGACTTTGTAAATTTAGGATATTGTTTAGCGGGAAGCCCCGATCAACAGCAGAAGAGAGATTTCATGTCCAAACTCGCAGAATTTCGCCAGCTCGAAAAACACCTCGCCGAACAGCTTCAGGCGCTCGAAGCCCTCAAGGGTGACGCAGGCCTCAAGAAAGAAATCGAGTTCGAAACCAAGCTGCGTGATTTGCTCGCAAAGTACGGCTACAGCTTGAAGGACGTGATCAATGTGCTCGATCCACAGGCAGGTCGCCGCGCTCCAGCTGTCGAGTCCAAAGCGGGTAGCCGCAAGCCTCGCCAGTTGAAGGTCTATAAAAACCCGCACTCCGGCGAAGTGGTAGAGACGAAGGGCGGCAATCACAAGACGCTCAAGGAGTGGAAAACAAAGCACGGCGCCGCGACCGTAGAGTCTTGGCTGACCAAGTGATGTGTTGATTGAGTAAAAAGGCCCGATAGGGCCTTTTTTGAAACTCTTATTTGGAGATCGCTGTTACCTGATCACTAATAAGCTGGGCCAAAATTCGCACAGGCTCCGTAAAACTCTGTCGAGACCGATGTACCAACCCGATATCCCGGTGAAAGGTGTGTTGTCCCAAATCGATCGCCCGTACACCTGTGGGCCATTCCTGATGGGGTTTTGTCTGCGGCACCAGAGCTACGCCTACACCCTTTTCAACCAGCTTGATGATGGCCTCCAGTTCATCCAGCTCGCAAACTTCCTGCAAGGTGAAATGCATCTGCCGCAGGAAACGGTCGACCTGCCTGCCGCCGAAGGATGATCGGTCATAGCGAATGAATGGCTGGCTGGACAGCAGTTCCGACCAGTCTTCTCCCTCTAAGTCACGTGGCACGATCAGTCGATAGGGCTCTAGCGCCAGTGTCGTCCAGCGCAGGTCACTTTGAAGGGAGAAAGGCGGGCGAATGATCACGGCCATGTCGATCTCGCCGGCGTCGACGAGGTTCACCATCTCCATTGAAAGGCCCGGGATAACACGTGTGCGGCACTGCGGACACTGTTTGTGAAACTTTGCGAGCGCATCGGGCAAATAGGAGCGCTGCACGGACGCGATCGCACCGATGTTGACCAGCACGCTGGGAGGCTCGCCCAGCGTTGTAGAGCCCAGATTGTCATAAAGTCTCAGCAGCTCTTGCGCCTGCAGAAGTATCTGGTGGCCCATTTTGTTGAGATGGGCCGAGCGTCTTTTCCTGTCGAAAATTTCGAACCCGAGCTCGGCTTCCAGGCGCTGGATTTGCGCGCTCACGGCGGCCTGAGTCAGGCCGATCTTGTTGCCGGCAGCGGCGAACGTGCCTTCACGCGCCACAGCAATGAGTGTCTTCAGTTCTTTGATCATTCACAAATATTAGTTGTGTTTCTAAGAAATATATATTGATTTTTATGTTTGGCTTCCCATCCTACGATGTTTCCCATCCACGGCAACGGCTTAATCCAGAGAGCCAATGGCGGTGGAAATGTTCGCCAACCAACAAAAAATATTTGGAGTTCTCATGAGCCTCTCGCCATTCCACCTTGCTATCCCTGTTTACGACCTGGCTGCAGCTCGCACCTTTTACGGTGAGGTTTTTGGTCTTGAAGAAGGGCGCTCCAGCACGCAGTGGGTAGATTTCGATTTTTATGGTCACCAACTGGTGATTCATGAACATCCAAAAACCGCTTCGCAGGAAAGCGTGCATAGCAACCCGGTTGACGGACACGATGTTCCAGTTCCGCACTTCGGCATCATTTTAGGTTGGGAACAGTGGGAGGCACTGGCCGAACGTTTGAAGTCGTTTGGTACCGAATTTGTGATCGAACCGTACATTCGTTTCAAAGGCCAAGTGGGCGAGCAAGCCACCATGTTTTTGTTTGACCCGTGCGGCAACGCTCTTGAGTTCAAGGCGTTCAAGGATATGAGCCAGCTCTTCGCCAAGTAACAACAACCATGGCACAACGGCGTTGTGCCATTTGATTTCAAATGAGCTGGAAGCTCATGACTCTAGCAACTGCGAATAGACGCAGACCTTTCACTCCAACAAGAAGGCTAGACATGAAACGTATTCCCCTGGTGTGGCAAATCGTTGCCGGGCTATTGCTTGGCGTGCTTGTCGGTTGGTACTTCAATACGCATCCGCAGTATCAGGCATGGGTGAGTTCGGAGATCCTAAAACCGCTCGGAGATATCTTCATCAAGATGATGAAGATGGTGGTTGTACCGATTGTGTTCTGTTGCATGATTCTGGGCATCGCAGGCGGTGGCGATAACAAATCGTTTGGCCGCATGGGGATAAAATCGCTGGGCTACTTTTTTGCAATTACGGCCTTGGCCATTGTCATCGGCTTGTGTTTCGCCAATGTTTTCGAGCCGGGGACGGGCACCGACATTTCCGGTATTTCGCACGGCACCGCAGCGATCACTCTGGAGCCGGCCAAAGGCGCATTGGTCATCTTGCAGAACATCGTCCCTGACAATGTGCTGGTTGCTATGTCAGAAGCGAAGTTGCTGTCCGTGTTGTTTTTCGCGGTGCTGTTAGGCATGGCATTGAACGCTCTGCCGAAGGACAAAAGCGCACCCTTCATCGCGGTCGTTCAGAGCCTTTCCGATGCAATGTTCAAGGTCGTCTCAATCGTCATGGCTTATGCACCGATCGGCGTGTTTGGAATGATCGGCGCGACCGTGGCGACGTTTGGTTTCGCCTCATTGTTGCCGTTGCTCAAGCTAATCGGGGTGGTTTATCTGGCGCTGATAGTTTTCGCGTTGGTGATACTTGGCGGCATTTGCTATTTGATCGGCGAAAACATTTTCAAGTTGATCAGGTACTTTCGCAATGAGCTTATTCTGGCGTTTTCGAGTGCCGCGTCCGCCGCCGTCATGCCGCAGTTGATGACGCGATTGGAGAACTACGGTGTCCCGCGTCGGATCGTCGGTTTTGTGGTGCCAGTGGGTTATGCGTTCAACCTGGATGGCGCATCGATTTTTCTCGGTGTGGCAACGATCTTCGTGGCGCAGCTCTATGGCATCGACCTTTCTCTGTCGCAGCAGATCCTGCTGGTGGTGACGATGGTGCTGACCTCAAAGGGAGCAGCAGGGGTACCCGGTTTTGCCATCATCATCCTGTCAGCGACATTGGCGTCCGCCGGATTACCGTTGGAGGGCGTGGCGTTGATCGCAGGCATCTTCAGGATTATCGACAGTGGCACCACCACGCTGAACGTATTGGGCAATGCCATTGCACCGTTGGTTATCGCCAAGTGGGAGAAGGTTGCACTGAAACCTTCTCAGCCGCACACGGCAGCAAGCGTTTAGTCGCGTTCGTCAGATACTGGAAATAGTTACTAGACGACCGGTCTAGTTCTGATTAGGCTGTGCTCACTATGAAAAAACCTAATCAAGACATGCGACAACACATCATCGATGTAGCGAAGGCATTGATGACCCACAAAGGCTACACCGCTGTCGGTCTTATGGAAGTGCTGAAGGCGGCGGGTGTACCTAAAGGGTCGTTTTATCACTACTTCTCCTCCAAAGAGGAATTCGGCCAGGCACTATTGGAGGAATACTTTCAGGAGTACATCGGGCGGGTGGACGTCGTTATGGCGGCGCAAGGGACGGGTGCCGAGCGGCTCCTTGGCTATTTGCGCTATTGGGCGAAGACGCAGGCGTTCGATCATCCCGAGGAGAAATGCCTGGTGGTGAAACTCGGCGCCGAAGTGTGCGACCTGTCGGAAGACATGCGCGGCGTACTGGAGGAGGGCACAGCGCTGATCATCGAGAGAATCACGCGATGTGTTCAGCAAGGAATGGCTGATGGCTCAATCACTTCGGCTCAAGACGCAGAATCACTGGCTGAATCGCTGTATCAATTGTGGTTGGGGGCATCGCTTCTGGTAAAAGTCCGCAATACGACGGCTGCCTTTGATACGGCACTGATCACGAGTAAGCGCCTGCTGGCATAGGGGCATTTTTTTTAAGCTTTTAACTAGACGACCGGTCTATTCATTTGGAGTTTTTATGATTGATATTGCCGCAGACACCGACCTGTTTTCCCCTATGACCATGGGGGCGATACAACTGGCTAACCGAATTGTCATGGCCCCCGTGACTCGCAGCCGAATGGCCGACGACGGCGTGCCGAATGAAATGCACGCTACTTATTACGCCCAGCGTGCCAGCGCGGGCCTGATCATTGCCGAGGCCACAAACATTTCGGCTCAGGGGCGTGGCTATGCCATGACGCCCGGAATCTGGACAGAGGAGCAGGTAGCAGGCTGGAAAAAAGTCACTGACGCAGTGCACGCGGCCGGCGGAAAAATCGTCAGCCAGTTGTGGCACGTAGGTCGCTTCTCCAGCGTTGAGTTGCAGCCAAACGGCGAAGCGCCGGTCGCGCCCTCGGCAATCAAGGCCGAAGGGACCACCTATACCAACAATGGCATGGTCGAAGTGTCCATGCCTCGGGCGCTTGAGACCTCAGAGATCCCGGGGATCATCGAGCAGTACAGGCATGCGGCAGAAAATGCCAAGCGAGCCGGTTTCGACGGTGTGGAAGTCCATTCTGCCAACAGCTATCTGCTCGATCAGTTCCTGCGTGATTCCACCAACCAGCGGACTGACCGGTACGGTGGCTCCATCGAAAATCGGACACGACTGACACTTGAAGTCACCGAAGCCGTGGTAGCAATTTGGGGTAGTGATCGGGTCGGCATCCGCCTTTCACCCGTAACTCCTGATGCAGGTAACACGCCTCCAGACAGCAACGTCATGGCGACCTACGGTCACCTCATTCAACAGTTGAACAGATTCAATTTGGCCTATCTGCATTTCGTCGAAGGCGCGACAGCCACCTCTCGTACCGTTCCTGAAGGGGTGGATCTGGACGCGCTGAGTGCGCAGTTCGAAGGTTCGTACATTGGCAACAACAACTATGACCTGGAAATGGCGCTGGAGCGCAGGGCGCAAGGGCGGATTGATGCCGTGGCGTTTGGTCGGTTGTTCATTGCCAACCCCGACCTGGTAGAGCGCCTGCGTCGCGGTGTCGAGCTGACCATAGCTCCGCGCGAGAGTTACTACGGCGGAGGCGCCAAGGGCTACATCGATTGGCCAACGGCCAACTCCAACTGATTAGAGATTCCCTTTGCGTCAGTTCGGCGCGGGGAGGCTTCGTCGCGAAAACATTTCGCCGCACAAGAGGTACTCAAATATGAATTATTTGCAAAACAAGGTTGCCATCGTCACTGGCGCATCTTCCGGCATTGGTGCTGCCACCACCCGCGCATTGGCCGCACAGGGCGCTCGCGTCGTGGCAGCAGCACTCGATCAGCACGGGTTGGAAGCGTTTGTTGCCGAGTTGCGTGAGGCCGGGAGCGACGTGGTCGCGTTCACTACAGACGTTACCCATCTGGATCAAACCAAAGCGCTCGCGAAGTTTGCACAAGATACCTATGGCGCAGTGGACATCCTGGTCAACAACGCCGGTCTGATGCTCTTTTCCAACTGGGTCGATCTGGCCGTGCAGGATTGGGAAAAGATGATCGATGTGAACATCAAGGGCTACCTCAACACTACTGCTGCTGTGTTGCCATTCATGCTTGGACAGAAATCCGGGCAGATTCTCAACATGGACTCCGTTGCAGGCCACCAGGTCGGCCCCGCGGCGGGTGTTTACAGCGCTACCAAGTTCTTCGTCCAGGCCATGACCGAATCCATGCGAAAGGAGTTGGGCGTGCAGCATGGCATCCGCGTCAACACTGTCAGCCCGGGCGTGATCAATACCGGCTGGGCGGACAAGGTCAGCGATCCTGAAGGGCGTAAGGCTGCCCAAGAGCTGAACCGGATTGCCATTGCGCCCGACGATGTTGCCCGCGCAGTGATCTACGCGCTCAACCAACCGGAAAACGTCACCGTCAACGATCTCATCATCTCGCCGACTCGCCAGGATTGGTGATTGTCGTTTGAGTTTCCCGTGTCCGATTGACCAAAAGTCACCGGCAACATGCAACCAGGAGTACATCATGAGTAACCCAACCTACGTCCAGGAATACGACGCGATCGTTGCTGTTCTGAGTCAGTACAACGAAGGTGGTGCCAAGGCTGACAGCACTTTGATGAAGCCCGCGTTCAACGAGCAAGCAACCATGTTTGGCGTCGACGGCGACAAGCTCGTCGGCGGCGCGATCCAGAATCTGTACGACGTCATCGACAACTCTTTCCGCCCATCTCCCGAAGCCAAAGCCGCGATCGTTCGCATCGACATCGTGGGCACTGCCGCCAGTGCGCGCGTTGATACTGACAATGTTTCGGGGTATCGATTCACCGACTTCTTCAACCTGCTGAAGGTAGAAGGCAAGTGGACGATCGTCAGCAAGATTTACCACACCCATCCGACCGCTTGAGCATTTGAGCGCGTCTGGCGGCGTGTGTTTTACGTCGCCCTAATAAAAGGAGAGAACCATGTCAAAGAACATCAAGGCAGTACCAACCTCCGAGTACAACGCTGTCATCGCTACCGCCAATCAGTACGTTGAAGGTCTGCGTGTGGGCAGTGCAGAAGGCGTTGCTCAAGCTTTCCATAAAGACGCTGTGATGTACGGTTTCACAAATGGTGAATTGCTTGGCGGCCCGATCAAGAATCTGTTTGATTTCGTTCAGAAGAATGGCAGCGCCCCAGAAATTACGACTCGCCTCGATATCTTGGCAATCACACCCACGACAGCCGTTGTGCGTGTCGATATGGAAAAGGATGCGATCGGTGCCGACTACAACGACTACCTGACCCTGATCAAAATCGACGGCACCTGGAAGGTCATCGCCAAGGTTTATCACCAGTTCGAAGGTTGAGCGTTCACCGATCCCGGTTGAATCAATCCCGGGATCGGAGCTCGTTCATCGTCAAATGGAGAAGCGATCATGAGTAAGGTTTTCATCATCGGCGCCGCTGGCAAAGTGGGGCGGCGATTGGTTAAGCAGCTCGTCGGGCGAGGTCACGAAACGATCGCACTGCATCGGAACCCGGAGCAGGAAAGTCAGCTTGCGGCCCTGGGCGCGACGCCCGTTATAGGCAATTTGCTTGAGCTGGATCCCGGGCAAATGGCGCGACTTATGTCGGGCATTGATGCCGTGGTCTTCACCGCAGGGGCAGGCGGCGCAGGTATGGATCTGACTAATGCGATTGATGGTCGGGGATTGGAGTTGGCAGTGGCCGCGACAATTCAGGCAGGTGTCCGGCGTTTCATTCTGGTCTCGGCCTTCCCCGATGCGCTGCGTGGTAGTCCGTCATCCGAAGGTTTCGAAAATTACATTGCCGTGAAAAAACGAGCTGATGCTCACTTGGTTGGGACGGGTCTGGATTGGGTAATTGTGCGTCCAGGAACGCTTCTGGATGACCCAGGCACTGGCAGAATCCGTGCTGACGTTGCTATTCCTTACGGTGAAGTTTCGAGAGATGACGTAGCAGCGACACTTGCCGAGTTGATCGAACAGCCCAGGGTGAGTCGAGTCATTATCGAGCTTACTCAAGGTGACATGCCAGTCTCCGACGCTGTTCGCAGGCTTGGTCATGAGCGTTGCTTGCAATGAAATTAGTTTTGATTGGCGCTACGGGGCTGGATGGACGCGAGGTTCTGAAACAGGCGCTCGACGATCCACGGATCAGCCTGGTGGTTGCGCCGACTCGCCGTGCTCTTACAGCACATATCTGAAGGGAGATACACGATGCCGATGGTTGAGTTTTCCGCTGTCTTGGACAGCAATGTTGGACATGCCTGGAGCGTGTTGAAAAAATTTGGAGAGATTCATAAATGGCATCCATCGATTGTCGAAAGCAGCATTGAGGACAACCAACCTGATGGATTGGTCGGCTGTATTCGCAGACTCACGCTGGCCGATGGCGCAGTTGTCAGGGAGCGTTTGTTATCGGTCGATGATCACAATACAACGCTATCCTACCGCTTCGAGGAGGCGCCATTACCGCTGGACAACTATGTTGCCACGGTGAAATTGGCCTCTCTCACTGGACAGCCCAAGACGTTCATCAATTGGTCTGCAAGCTTTGACCTGCAAGATTTGAATACAGCAGACGACTATCAGGAACTCATACGTGGACTGATCGTGGATGGTCACAATAGCCTTCAGCTGTTTCTAAACAGGCATTGAACATTTCAAAGAATTGACGCGTACAGGCTTGGCCAGGCAAGTATTCTAAGCGTGGATACCAAAGGCCCTGGAAGCTGATGATTGTCGGCTCAAAGCAGTGCTGAAGCACAAAGCCCTCGCGTGATCAGATGGTGGAACAGGAAGCGACCGAACTCGCCGGCACCGCAGAGCGCCTGAGCTCCAAAATCTTTCGCTCATGAACAGCTCCCCATTCCCGCATGGCACTCACCAAAGGCGCGAGAGAGTTGCCTAATTCTGTCAGCGAATACTCAACCTTTGGCGGCACCTCGCGATAGATTTCGCGATGTATAACCCCATCAGTCTCCAGCTCTCTCAACTGGAGTGTCAGCATCCTCTGAGTGATATCTGGAATGAGGCGTCGGAGCTCGTTGAAGCGCTTCGTTCCAGACATCAAGTGAAACAGTATGAGCGATTTCCATTTTCCACCTATGACATCGACAGTAAACGCGACGGGACAAGCGAAGGCCTCAATTTCATCCTGAGGGTTACATTTTTTCACTGAAATCACCATGGTATAAAAAGTGTGCCTACAGCACAAAATTGTGCGTACTTACACGCAAGTGGTGTGTAAGTTAGCATGATTCCATATTGACCAGTATGGAATCCGCCAGATGAGTTTGTTGTTATCCCCCCATGAAATTAAAGGCCTTAAACTGAAAAACCGGGTCGTCATGTCCCCCATGTGCATGCACATGGCAGCGGATGATGGCTTTGTCACTGATTGGCACCGCGTTCATTATGGAGCTCGCGCACTGGGTCAGGCGGCGCTGATTTTTCCCGAGACGCTGGCTATCCAGGCTGACGGTCGTATCGGGGCTGGTGACCTTGGGATCTGGAGCGATGAACACGTTGTCGGCTTGAAAGGGCTAACCGAACTGCTTCACAGCTTTGGTGCGAAAGCCGGCGCTCAGATCGGCCATGCGGGACGCAATGCCGATCTGCCCAACCTTATTCATATCGCCCCGTCGGCGATTCCGTTTACGGATTCCAGCCCTGTGCCTCGGGCACTCGCGGCTGACGAAATTCCGGGTTTGGTGAAGCTTTATGGCGATGCCGCACGACGCGCCAGTGAAGCGGGCTTTGATGTGCTCGAGATCCATGCCGCTCACGGTTATTTGCTGAGTGAGTTCCTATCCCCACTCGCCAATACCCGCGATGACGAATATGGCGGTGATGCCAAGCGTCGCTATCGCTTCCTGCGCGAAGTGCTGGAGGAAGTCAAAACCCATTGGGGCGATCGTCCTCTGTTTGTTCGTATCTCCAGCTCTGATTACGCCGAAGGCGGAAACACACCCGAGTCATTTCTTGAATACGGTCGCTGGATGAAAGAGCAGGGCGTCGATCTGATCGACTGCAGCTCCGGTGGGATCAAAATGATCAAGGTTCAGACTTATCCAGGTTACCAAGTACCGGCCGCTGAGTTGCTACGTAAGGAGCTGCATATTGCGACGGGTGCAGTGGGTGTGATTCAGAGTGGTCGTCAAGCCGAGGAAATCCTGCAGAACGGCCGAGCTGACTTGGTGTTTGTCGGACGGCAAATGCTGCGCGATCCATTTTGGGTGCGTACTGCAGCAGATGACTTGAAAGAAGCCATTGAGATTCCTGAAGCCTACACTCGTTACGGCTCTGTATGGCTAGATACCAAAGCGTGAATTTGCCCTCGTCATAAGCGTGCCAGACCTTAATCCAATTCGACTCGATGAACCAGGAATACACCATGAGCAAACCTACTTACGTTCACGAATACCAAGCCATCACCGAGGTGCTGAATAAGTACATTGAGGGCTGCAAGCAAGCGAAAAGCAGCATCATGAAGCCAGCTTTCGATGAGCGAGCAACCATGTTCAGCGTCGATGTAGACGGTCACTTGGCCGGTGGTGCAATTCAAATCCTTTTCAAGGGTATTGATGAAGGTTTTCGCCCGTCCCCTGATGCACCGGCAGCTATCGTCCGCATTGAAATCGTTGGTACGGCCGCTAGCGCACGCATCGACGCCAACGACATGTCCGGCATTTCCTTCACCGACTTTTTCCACCTGTTGAAAGTCGATGGCAAGTGGGCGGTCGTCAGTAAGATCTTTCACACCCACGTCGCGCCTTGACCCTCTGTCGTCTATGAGTCTGCGGCAATTGAGGCTTCCCATCACTCATCAATAAAAATGGAAGCGTCATGAAAACCCTTACATCTGCTCTCGCTCCGACGGTCGTCACTCTTGCGCCCGTTAGCGCGTACGCCACCACATACCCGGGAGTAGAGCAAAACTGTGAGATTCACGGGCCATTACTCCTGCGGTACCAGCGCAGCAATCAATTCGTGGGTGGTCACGATTGAGTGAGCGAAAGTCGGCCCGTTCAGGTCGTGGGCGGCGTGCATCATTTCCGCACGGAAAGCGGCGGTCGCGTCACGCACCAAGGTGACGTGGTAGCCCAATTCCGAGGCGTAGCGGGCGGTCGCTTCGATGCAGGTATTGGCGAGCAGGCCGACGATGATGACGTGGGTGATGCCTATCTGCTTCAGGCGAAAATCGAGGTCGGTATTGGCAAAGCCGCTGGCGCCCCAATGTTCCTGTACGACGATGTCGCCGTCCTTCGGCGCGAAATCGGGATGCCATTCGCCGCCCCATTCACCGCGTGCGAAGTGGTGCATGTGCATGATTTTGCATTGGGTCGGCGTTGGATGGTCCCAGCCTTCGTAGTCGCCGTGTTCCCAGCGGTGGTGCGGCACAATAACCACCGGAATGTTCTGCGCTCGTACGGCGCGATCGAGGGCCCGCAGGTTGTCGAGCAGCCCGACCTGGTCGGCAATCGGCTTGATCAAGGGGAAGACCTTGCCGTTCTCCGAGAGGAAGTCGTTGTACGGATCGACCAGCAGATAAGCGGTGCGGTTCAGCGGATAGAGGGCGTTCGACATGACGATGTACTCCACACAGGTTGAGTGACCGGTGCCGTGGGCTTGCCGGGGCATCGTGTTGATAAGCTGCTTGGTCAGGCTGTGGTGGACTCTCGTGCCACCTGCCTGAGGATGTGTTCGTATTCCTTGACTGAATGCGATCCGGACACCAACTGACGACCGTTCAGCACCATGGCCGGGACCGAATTAATTCCGCGTTCAAGGTAAAACCCCTCAAGTTCGCGGACCTCGCTAGCGAACGCCTCGCTAGTCAAAATCTCGCGGGCGCGGGTGGTTGAAAGACCCGCTTCACCGGCCAGGCGCACCAATGTTTCGTAATCGCTGGGGTTCTGGCCGTTGGTGAAATAAGCCTCGAGCAGGATTTTCTTCAGCGCGACCTGGCGGCCCTCCTGCACGGCCCAGAGCAGAAGGCGATGGGCGTCGAAGGTGTTGTAGAAATGGTTGCGCTTTTCCAGGTCGAACTGAAAACCGATGGCTTTGCCACGCGCGATGATCATTTCATTGCGCGAGGAAACTTCTTCGGCGCTGCGCCCATATTTGCGCATCATGTGCTGGATGGCGTGCTCGCCCTCGGCCGGCATGTCCGGGTTCAGTTCGAAAGGCTTGAAGGTCAGCTCCACTGCAACTTCGCCGGCAACATTAGCGATGGCTTGTTCCAGCGCTTTGGCGCCGAGTGCGCACCAGGGGCACACCACATCCGACACAAAGTCGATCCTGACAGGAAAGGTCATTTCTTCGACTCTGTCAGTTGTTGGCGGTACTCGGTGGTGGTAATTCCGGCATAGCCCCAGTTGTCGGTATCGACCTCTTCAATAACGATATGGGTGAGGTGCGGGTCCTTGTTGAGGACTGTTTGCATGGTTTTGGTGATCTCGGCGATGACTTGGGATTTCTGTTCCTTGGTGACGCCATCGCGGGTGATACGAACGCTGATGAAAGGCATGGGGAAGTCTCCTGTTGGCGCCCCATCGACATGATGAGGTGAGCAGTGGGATGGACTTTAAAGTGTCGCTTTCAGTGGATAAATCAGGGGCGGAGAACATCACTTGTGACGTTGTGTAATCAATACATCTGCAGAAGGTAAATCGCCCTCCCTGGCGGCGGCCGCAGGGGAGGGCGAATGCTACGGCAGGAGGAATCAGTTCTGCGCTTTGCTCATGTGGGTGAAAAGCTCGGTGGGTACTTTCTTGCCGTTGGAAAGGTATTGGTTGCTTCTGAACTTGTAGACCTCGCCTTCAGAAAGAAAACCATCGTGGTTGGTGTCCATCGCTTGAAATTCTTCACCGCCCTGAGGTGCCACAGCCAGGAGTTCTTTGAGAGAGACGCGACCATCATGGTCGGTATCTGTGCGAGCGAAAGAGTCGTCACCACACTTGCCTTCACCGCACTTGCCTTCGGCAGTCACGGACTTGTCGCTGGCTTGGCTGGCACCGCATTTGCCTTCGCCACACTTGCCTTCGCCGACCTTATCCGCCGATGCCAGCTGATAGCCTTGGGGCAACGGCTCAACAGCAAAAGCCGCAGACGATGCCAGGCTCATGCCACCGGCTAAAGCGATAGCGGCCAGGCCAAGACTTTTTTTGTTCGAGAAAGATTTACGGTACATGGTGATTCTCCAGATACTTTGCGCGGCCGGGCCGCGGTTCACGCCACAGGGCGAATAAACCCGCAAGGAAGCTCTAGGCGAAGTGGGAAAAGCCTTGAGTTACAAGGCTTATGCGCGCAAGCGTCTTCCACTTCGACAGGGCGACCTTATTCGGGTAAGGCTTATTTAGCCGGGGTCATGTATCCACGATGTATCAAGCGAGAGATGCATTTGTAAGCCAATCCCAAGACTTCGCGTGCAGGTACATAGAGATACAAAAGCTGACCTCGGCCGTTGATCACTCGTCAGGACTACGGCCTTGAAACCGGTGTCGCTGCTACGCCGACGGCAGCTT
The DNA here is from genome assembly GCF_003105095.1 of Pseudomonas sp. NDM. Classification (NCBI taxonomy): domain Bacteria; kingdom Pseudomonadati; phylum Pseudomonadota; class Gammaproteobacteria; order Pseudomonadales; family Pseudomonadaceae; genus Pseudomonas; species Pseudomonas sp. NDM. Next base: position 45,183 of record NZ_QETJ01000004.1, read on the forward strand.
GCTGATGAAGCTGGCGCAGCAGAACCAGCGCGTCGGCAACGAAGCTGGTCACATCTGATGCACCAGCCTCTGCAGCCAAAGCATGCAACTGCGCCCGGCCATCCATGTGAGGGAACTGCTCGATGCGCTGCAACAAGCGGTACGTCAGAGGACTGACCTGGGAGAACTGCACTTGACCACTCGGCACCCGGCTGATCAGCAGCAACGTCGGTAGTTCTGGCGGTTCAGAAGGCAGGTGGCCTGGCCCGAGACGATGTACGGCCCAGGTGTAAGCCAACGGCCAGACGAGCGGGGATAGCCGAAGGGGGCGGTCGAGTAGGTGCGCCGCATCACTGGTCTCCAGCGGCGCAGCGTCCAACTGTTGCAGCGCCATCTCCACCCACTCGTAATGGGCCAATTCAGGCAAGAACGGGTACCAGGGATGCTCAAAGCCAGGCGCGTCCTCCAGGCTCGCTACGAAGTCTACAAACTCACGAGCAATTTCTCCGAAACGTGGCGTTTGCGCGCGGTAGTCACGCAAAAAACGTCGGACCAGCGCACGCCAGCCAGCATCGCCCAACACGGCAACCAGTACCGGAAACGTTCCGCCCAGCAAACTCAGGAGATTATTGAACACCAGGTTCAGATAGACCTGTGCTCTTGCGGGATTCATCTGCGCAGGCGGCGCGTAACTGTCCGGGTCACGCAGGTAACGGGTCAGCGCGAGCTGCTGACTGTGCAAACTTGCAGTGGAGTCAGCCATCGACGGTCACCCGCGCCAAAGCGTCCGCGTCGCGCTGCAACCGCCTGATGGTATTCAGCTCAGCCACAAGTTCGTCGTAAGACGGAAAGTTGAAATCGCGCTCCAGCAGCGTTGGCTTTACACCAAAGAGGCCATAAGCCTGTTCCAGCAATGACCAGACTACCGGTTTGACCGAAGCACCATGGGTGTCGATTATCAGGTCATCGGCTTCGTCGTAATGCCCAGCCACGTGCATGGCGACTACGCGTTCTGGTTCCACGCCGGCCAGGAAAACCGTTGGATCAAACCGATGGTTCACTGAGTTGACGTACACATTATTAACGTCGAGCAACAGGTCGCAATCAGCCTCGCGAAGTACTGCATTGGTGAAAGTAAGCTCGTCCATATCCTGATGAGCAGCGGCGTAATAAGAGACGTTCTCTACGGCAAGACGGCGGCCGAGGATGTCCTGTGCACGACGGATGCGCGCGGCAACGTGATGAACCGCCTCCTCAGTAAATGGCAACGGCAGCAGGTCGTATAGATGGCCATCGTCACTGCAGTAACTCAGGTGTTCGCTATAAAACGGCACGTGGTAGCGATCGAGAAATCCTCGTACTTGCTCAAGAAAAGACTCGTCCAGAGGCGCACTGCCACCTAGCGACAGTGACAGGCCATGGCATGACAACGGGTAGCGTTCAGCTAGCGACTGCAGAGCATCCCCATGAGCGCCGCCGATGCCGATCCAGTTCTCTGGAGCAACCTCTAGAAAATCGAAATCCCCGACTGGAGCGTCACGAAGTGTTTTGAGTAGTGCGCGGCGCAATCCGAGGCCAACGGTCGCCTCACGAGCGGGCTGTGGAGCTAAAGATATTGACGATGAAATGTTCGTTTGCATTCGCTTGATTCTCCGAGTCGATGTAACTGACGAAAGCAATGACGATTCAGCGTGCATTCAAACGCTGGATACACCGATGGATGAATGCATCCAGGCTCAGCTTGCCGGCCCCAGTGAACAGCAGCGGCACAAGTGCTACGAGGTAGATCAAGGGCAGCTTGTAATTGCCGTAGCCCTGATTGCTGATGGAGTAGCCTCTTGCGAGTTCGCTCAACGTCGACCAGTCTGCTGGCCAATGAACTGCGGCAGTTGCCACAACGGTGACCACGATGAGGATCAGTGCTGAAAGACGTGTTCCCAGACCTACAAGCAAAGCAATGGAACAGAGCAGTTCTGCCCACATTGATAACTGCCAATTGAACGTAGCGGGCAGCTGATTGAAGGGAAAAGGAAAGGCACCTTGAATGCTTGGGAACCAGTTCTCACCGTTCCACTTTTCCCACCCGGCCTCAAAAAACTCCCACGCCAGAAAAACGCGCAGGCTTAAAGGCGCGATCCAGTCTCCGACGCGATCGAGGTTAAGGTGCAGCCGATTCAAGACCGATGACGTGTTTGTTTGCATTGATTTAAACCTCCGACTTGTCGTCAAGAAAGTGGAAGCATTTCAGGTGCTCCCAATGAGAGGTGCCAGGCACGGTACCCACTGCGCTGGCCGTGACCGTAGTTCATCGGGTTGGTGTATCTCGCTTGTGTCTTGCGCTGCTGGAAGCTCAATGTTGTGTAACGCGTCCGCCTCTATACACACTTGGATACAGACCAATACCCGACAATGGTTGTGGCAAGGTTTGATTCATTCGAGATGTCACGTCCAACTGAACATCGTTGTTCCAAATGCGTCGAAGAAGGCTAAGCCACTCTCGTTCCCAGCCAATGAGTTCAACTTCCTGATGCTCACCAACCTTTGGTATGTCGTCCTGCCATCCACGCAATTGACCGACGAACTTGCGGCAGTACGCTTGCTTGGCCAGCCATTCGTTGCCTTTCGTGACGACAACGGGAAGGCGCATCTTCTGTCCGATGTCTGTGTCCATCGTGGTGGCTCGCTTTCGGCCGGCACCAAAGTCGGGGAGAGCGTGCAGTGTCCCTACCACGGGTGGCGGTTCGGAGCGGATGGCGTCTGCACACATATCCCGGCACAGCCGCATGTGCGCATCCCCGCCAAGGCTCGAGTCGATGCCTATCCCACACTTGAACGCTACGGCTGGGTCTGGGCATTTCTCGGCGATCTGCCCGAGCACGAAAGGCCGCCGCTACCCGTGCTCGACTGGATAGATGACGCGAACATTCGTGTGGTTTCCGGGTATTTCGACTGGGAGGCAAGTTGGGATCGTGTCATTGAGAACGGGCTCGACTTTGCGCACGCGCCATTCGTTCACGGCAGCACGTTCGGCGACCCTGATCATCCTGAGATCGATGCATTTGAAGTGGATGGCGATGCATGGAGTGGGCGCGCGAAGATGATCATGCGGCGCCCAAAACGCACCGGGTTATTTCGACGTAAATCTGCGACTGAGCGGGTGAGCGTGGAGACGATTCCAGGCTTTCATCTGTCTGGTCCGTGCACGACGCTGGAACTTGAATTGCCGAATGGGTGGCGAATCCACATTGTCTCGGCGCATGTCCCCATTGATGCCAACCGCACGCGAACCTGGTGGATGATGGGCCGTACATTCCTCCGATCCCGACTGTTTGACCGACGTTTTGTTGCCAGCAATATTCGGATCTTCGAGCAGGATCATGAAGTGCTGAAGAATGTCCGGCCAGAACGTGTACCGGATTCCTGGCAGCAGGAAGTGTCGTTGAAATCGGACGCGTTGCAGATTTTCTTCAGGCGTCGTGTGAAAGAGTTGGAGCAGAACGGCTGGCGTATCGACGAAGACCGACTCGGACGAGAATTCACGGGGCGAAAGGCTTGCGCGGTGCCGAGCCCAGAACGTCGGCAGGCGCGTGCCTGGGCGATTGAGACCATCCCGCTTACGCAGGTTGAAGCAGTCGAAGACGCTTCAAAGCTGTAGCGGGATTGCGCCTGAAATCACGCGCCATACCGTTTCCTATCTGTTCTGAAACAGCCTAGGGGATCAAACGCATCTCCCGCAGTTTGTCGAAGACGTCAAAAAACGCCAGATCGCTCGCCTGGTAGGCAGTGAAGCCCATCATGCGGCTTTTCGACATGTCCGTGACCACTTCGATCGGGCGACCGAGATCTGCATCGGTATGCCATGGGGAAATCAGGCGACTGATATCCGATTCCTTCAAAGCGTGTTCGGCAACTATCTGCGTCCATACGGCTTGGTCGTCAGCCATCTGCTTCTCCAGAGGAGAGGGCGACGCAGGATAATCAGCAGCAGGCAAGTCGAAGTATTCGGCAATTCGGCCCCACATCCATTTCCAGCGAAATACGTCGCCATTGGTGACATTGAACGCCTGGTTAGCCGCAGCCGGAGTGGTGGCCGCCCACAGTTGTTGTTTCGCCAACTGCCGCGCGTCCGTCATATCGGTGAGGCTGTCCCACTGCACCCTCGATCCGGGAAACACAAAGGGGCGATTGGTGTGTTTGCACACCGAGGCATAGACGGCGAGGGTGGTTGCCATGTTCATCGCATTGCCCACGGCGACCCCGGTGACGGTGTGCGGGCGATGGACGCTCCAGGTGAAGCCGTCCTGTTCAGCAGCGGCGAAGAGTTCGTCTTCCTGGGCGTAATAGAAATTCTCGACGTCCAGACGACCTTGTTCCTCGCGAAACGGTGTCTGCGGAAGGCTGCCTTTACCATAGGCTTCGAACGGGCCGAGGTAGTGCTTCAGGCCAGTGACCAGTGCTACGTGTTCGACGCTCTTGGCTGGGCGAACCGCAGCGAGCACGTTGCGTACCATGGCGGCGTTAACCCGAATGTTCTCGGCTTCTGTGCCTTGCCGTGACCATGTGGTAATGAACACGTGAGTGGGTTTCAAATCCCTCAGCGCCTGTTCCAGCGACGCCGGGTCCTGAAGATCTGCCGCGACAGGGATCACGCCTTGCGCTTGCGATGGATGCCTCGAAAGGGCGGCGACCTGCCATTTGTTGTCGATGAGTAACTGGGTGATGGCGCTGCCGACAATGCCGCTGGCGCCCACGACTAAAGCTGTCTGGGTCATAGGTTTCTCCTGGATTTGAGTTTGGGAGTCCGTGTGGGCAGCAGAGGTTCAACCGGAAAATCCGTTAGAGTGTTCGCTACTCCCTGTAGAAGTCTGTGAACAATGACTCGTCCGCTGTTTGTTTCTCTGGATGGCCCCAAAGGCGTCGGCAAAACCTCGCTGTTGGAGGCGATCACTGAAGCCCTCAGGGCAGGCAACCAGAAAGTCATCCGACTGTGCGAGAAAAAAAGCGACCCGTTCAGGGGCGAGACAATGCATCTGGTGAACCGGCTCGCCCGACATCCTGACCGGGATCTGGAACTCGAAGTCTGCCAACGCCTGGCTGATAGCCGCAGTTGGATCTCCCGGCACGTGCTGCCCAGACAACCCACCGACAGCATCATCCTGATCGATCGCTGGTACCCGTCCGAGGCCGCCTTTCGCCGGACAGTCCCGTTTGCAGAAATCCTGCAGCTCAATATTGATCGCAACGTCCAAGTGCCCGACCTGCATGTCGGGGTGGTCACTGCGCCGGAGATTTCGTGGGCGAGGGCAGGGGCACGACGGCGCGGCCTGAGCAGCACTGTGCTTCGGGGGCTTGAGGAGCATGCCGCTTGCACTCAGGCTTTTGAGCAAGTCGCTGCCGATCAGGGTTGGTTTTTGTGCCGGAATGAGGGAACGATCGAGGAGGCGACGAGGCGGGTGGTCGTGGAGATCAATCAGGTGATGAGCCGCCGGAATATTCCCTTGGTCTGATGCCTGAGCACGCGCGCGAATCTGCGCCGCCGACGAGCGGTGCAAATATTACAAAGTATTTCACCGCCCAGCGAGGTCAAGTAGTCAGGTTTATTCAGAGGTTTCAAGATGAGATTTGCACGCTTTTGCCAGGCACTTTCCAACTGGGCGGGTAGCCCGAAGACCTTTTTGACAGCGATCCTCCTGATCGTCGCCTGGGCGGGAACAGGGCCATATTTCCACTACAACGACACCTGGCAACTCATCATCAACACGTCGACCACGATCATTACGTTCCTGATGGTGTTCCTCATTCAAAACACCCAGAACCGCGACAACGACATTTTGCATTTGAAGATTGATGAGCTGATACGCGCCACCAACGAAGCGCAGAACGCCACGCTGGGTCTTGAGAAGATGGAGGCGCGCGAGCTGAGAAAATTGCGGGACCGGTATCGTGCGCTGGGTGAATCGAGTGAAATTGATGTAGAGCCGATCCATGATAATGGCGCTCGTTAGGATTTCGAGTGGTGGTCTTTTTTCTGTCGCTATCGTGACGGTTCACAAGCGGCAATGTTTTTGATCTTCATGATCGCTCAGTGCTCGTGGACAATCCGCGCTCTGTTCCGGGGTAGTTCAGCGTGGGCGAATCCCTCGCAAAACCATCGTTCGACTGAGCGCGGCGACCGAAAAGATTTGCAGGTAGCCTGGCGTTCAGCGGTGAGATCCAAGCCTGCCTTCACAGCCGAGTGACTGTCAGTTATGCGTTGTTAGTGCTTGTTAGCGCCCGGCTACTGAAGGATGTCGCGTGGTGACTTTTTCGCTGGCCACTCAAGACTCTGCAGCGGTTTTCGATGCCCGTGGCCTGCACGAAACGGCAGTACGATGTACGAACATTTTTGACATCCCTGTCTCTTTGCCATCGTCGCAACCATGTGGGAAACGGCTGATATTTATTTCGCAGAATTCCTACATTTTGTTTGCCTCACCAGCAAAAAACGTGGTTATTATCTGCCGGCGCTTCGGGTCACAAACCCGGCGCCAGAAGATTGCCGTGTGTCCACAGACCCGGCAGTCGCAGCCGATCGGGACCACCCTGGCGCTGTCATCCCCGCGCAGGTTGTTCCTCGTCGTTGACCCTCAAAATGGAAGGCGAGGTTTCAATTGGTCACGCGGTTTGCAATCGTCGATGTAGTGAATGGGGCGACGTCTGTCGCCAATGATTCGACCCACCTTCCAGTTGCCTGCGCCGACCGCGCGGCGGCGTTTTTCTCCAGCCTGTCTCCCCCCGAATTTCTGCGTGTGCCCGCGTTCAACGCGAGTCTGCACGCGCGTGCCGTGCCATCCTCCTGAATTCGAATGACCTTGCCGGCATCCGATGCCGGGGCCTGACTGGCGGGGCATGTTCTGTCCCGGCCTGATCACAACAATAAAGTAGTCATGGACGGTAGTCTCCGATGCTCGATAACACTTCCTTGCGTGGGACGAATCCAACGCAGCCCGACGTTTGCTCCTTGAAACCGTTCGATGCAGATCTGTGCGTGCACGGCCTGTTTGAGGCGCAGGTGCTGCGCAACCCTGATGCCATCGCCGCACGCTGGCAGCAGAAGGCGCTCAGTTATCGTGAACTGAACACCCGCGCCAACCGGTTGGCCCATCACCTTCGCAAGCTCGGGGTCGGGCCGGACGTGCGAGTCGGACTGTGCCTGGAGCGTTCGTTGGAAATGCTGGTCGGCGTACTCGCGGTGCTCAAGGCCGGCGGCGCCTATGTACCGCTGGACCCGTCTTATCCGCAGGCGCGGCTGGCGCACATGCTGGCCGACAGCGCACCGCCGGTGGTGCTGACCCATGGACAGGCGCGCGTTGTTTTGCGGGCGGCGCTCGAACAGTCGGCGACCACCCCCACTCTGCTGGATCTGGCCGACGCCCGCGATTGGGCTGCGCTTGCGGCTGACAACCTTGATCCTCACGCGATCGGCCTGACACCCCGTCACCTGGCTTACGTGATCTACACCTCCGGCTCCACCGGCACCCCGAAAGGCGTGATGGTCGAGCATCGCGGGCTGGTTGCGGTGAGTGCTGACTGGGCGCAACTCTATGAGTTGGGCGAGCCGATCAACCACCTGCAAATGGCCGGCTTTTCCTTCGACGTGTTCAGCGCCGACCTGATCCGTGCGCTGGGTTTTGGCGGCACGCTGGTGCTGTGTCCACGGGACACCCTGATGGACCCGCCGGCCCTGTATCGCTTGATACGTGACGCGCACATCGGCTTTGCCGACTTCGTGCCGGCGCTGCTCAATCCACTGTTGGCGTGGGTCGAAGAGACCGGCCACGACCTGTCGTTCCTGCGCACCGTGGTCTGCGGCTCCGACATCTGGACCGCCCACAGCGCCCGGCAATTACGCAGGCTGTGCGGTGAGCAGGTGCAGATCGTCCAGGCCTATGGCGTCACCGAGGCGAGCATCGACAGCACCTGTTTTGAATTCACCGAAGGCAGCCAGATCGACGCGGTGTTGCCCGTCGGCCGGGCACTGCCCAATACCCGGATTTACCTGCTCGACGCTGACGGTAAAGCGGTTGCCGAGGGAGGAGCCGGTGAACTGTACATCGGTGGCGTCGGCGTGGCGCGCGGTTATCTGAACCTGCCGCAACTGACCGCTGAGCGTTTCATCGACAGCCCGTTCGTGGCGGGCGAGCGTCTGTATCGCACCGGTGATCTGGCGCGTTACCGGGCCGACGGCCAATTGGAATTCCTCGGCCGCAACGATTCCCAGGCCAAATTGCGCGGGCTGCGTCTGGAGCTGGGGGAAATCGAAACCCGGCTCGCGGACATTCCGGGCGTGCGGGAAAGCGTGGTGTTGCTGCGTCAGGACAGTCCCGGTGAACCGCGTCTGGTGGCCTACTTCTGCGAAAAACCAGACTCAACACTGAGCCCGCGCGCGCTGCGTGAACAGCTGCAAACCAGTCTGCCGGACTACATGGTGCCAACCGCCTTCGTGCGTCTCGATGCGTTGCCGCTGACCGCCAACGGCAAGGTCGATCGACCAAACCTGCCGGCGCCGGACATCGAGGCGTTCGAGCAGCAGGAGTATCAGGTACCACAAGGCCCGCTGGAAACAGCGCTCGCCGCAATCTGGGCCGACGTGCTCGGCGTCGAGCAGGTCGGGCGTCAGGATCAGTTCTTCGCCCTCGGCGGTCACTCGCTGCTGGTGATGCGCGTGCTGGCGCAGGTTCGTCATGCGCTGGGGCTGGAAGTGGCACCCTCGACGCTGTTTGCCGCGCCGGTTCTGGCTGAGTTCGCCGAACGGCTGCATGCCAGTCAGGCGGCGGCTCGTCCAGCCATCACAACCCTTGAACGCTCGGGCGCGCAAACGTTGTCGTCTGCTCAGCAGCGCCTGTGGTTTTTGGCGCAAATGGAGGGTGGCAACGCCGCCTATCACATGCCGTTGAACCTGCGTTTGCGCGGTTCGCTGGACGTGGCAGCACTCGAACACAGCTTCAATCAACTGGTGGCGCGCCATGCGGCGCTACGCACGACGTTCATTGCCGTTGAAGGGGAAGGGCGGCAATTGGTTTCGCCGCCTGCGCACGGTATCCGGCTGACGGTGATTGACGTACAGGGGAACGATGCGCAAAAACGCCTGAGCCGCTTGATCGACGAGGAGGGCGCCGAACCATTCGATCTGAGCCGCGGCCCGCTGATGAGGGTCAGCCTGGTGCGGCTGGCGGCGGATGACCATGTGCTGTTGCTGACCCAGCACCACATCATCTCAGACGGCTGGTCGATGGGCGTGCTCACCCGCGAGCTCGGCCAGCTGTACGCAGCGGCGTTACAGGATCGCGACGATCCGCTGCCGCCATTGCCGGTGCAGTACGTGGATTACGCCGTGTGGCAAAAACAGTGGCTGTCCGGTGACGTTCTGGAGCAGCAAAGCCGTTACTGGCGTGAAACCCTCAGCGGCGCACCGGTGCTGCTGGCGCTGCCGACCGATCACAAGCGCCCGCCCGTGCAGGATTACCTCGGCGGCTTTGTTCCATTGGTCTTCGACGAAGCTTTGACCGCGCGATTGAAAGCCCTGGGCATGCAGCAAGGCACGACGCTGTTCATGACTCTGCTGGCCGGTTTTTCGCTGTTGTTGTCGCGCCTGTCGGGGCAAAGCGACGTGGTGATCGGCGTGCCGTCGGCCAACCGCCCGCAACAGGAACTGGAAGGGCTGATCGGTTTCTTCGTCAATACGTTGGCTCTGCGGATGACTCAATCGGGTACGCCGTCGGTGGCGCAATGGCTGCAACAGGCGCGGCGAGTGGCGCTGGAGGCTCAGGAGCATCAGGACCTGCCGTTCGAGCAAGTGGTGGAATTGCTCAACCCGCCGCGCAGTCTGGCCCACAGTCCGCTGTTCCAGGTGCTGTTTGCCTGGGAACAAGATCAGGATTCCGATCTGCTGCTGACCGGGCTTGAGGTGACCCCGGTCGAGAGCAGCCATCACGTGGCCAAGTTCGACCTGCAACTGGCCCTCAGTGAGCGTGACGGGCGGATCGTCGGCGGTCTGGAATATGCTTCGGGCCTGTTCGAGCGCGGCACCGTCGAGCAGTTCGGCGAGTACCTGCGTCGGGTACTGACGCAGATGCTCGAGAATAGCGAGCAGTCGCTGGCGGGGATCAAGCTGCTGAGCGCCGAGCAACACCAGCGCATCGTTCATGACTGGAACCGCACCGCCCGGGAAACCGCGTCGCTACCCGGTTGCGTGGCGCGTTTCGAAAGCCTCGCCCGGCAAACACCCGACGCCGTGGCGTTGCTCGCCGACCGTGAGCAACTGAGCTACGGCGAACTGAATCGCGCCGCCAACCGCCTCGCGCGTTACCTGATCGAACAAGGCGTAGGCCCCGAGCATCGCGTCGGCCTGTGCCTGGAGCGTTCGCCGCAAATGGTCATCGGCCTGCTGGCGATCCTCAAGGCCGGTGCAGCGTATGTGCCATTCGATCCGGCTTACCCGAGCGAACGTCTGGCGTTCATGTTCAGTGATGCGGCGCCTACCTTGCTGCTGACGCAATCGAGCCTGATGGCCGGGCTACCGGCTAACGAGGCGAAAATCTGCTGCCTGGACACTGACGCATCGCAATGGGCGCAACACCCGACGGATGACCCGCAGGTCACGGTGACCCCGGAACACCTCGGCTACGTGCTTTACACCTCCGGCTCCACCGGACGACCCAAGGGCGTGGCCCACAGCCGTCGTGCGCTGGACAACCTGATCACCTGGCAACTCGATCAGGCCAGGGCACCGCAGCGGGTGCTGCAATTCGCCTCGCTGAATTTCGACGTCTCGTTCCAGGAAATCTGCAGCACGCTGTGCCAGGGCGGCAGCCTGTTGCTGATGACCGAAGACAGTCGCAAGGACCTCGCCGCGCTACGCCCGACCCTGGTGGCCGAAGGTGTACAGCGGGCGTTCCTGCCGTTCGCCGTGTTGCAGCAACTCGCCGGCCTGACCGAGGCCGATGCACCGATGCCGGCCGGCGGCTGCGAGATCATCACCGCCGGTGAAGCCCTGCAAATCAATGACGAGCTGCGTGGCTTTGTCCGCGGGCTCGGCGGCGCGCAGTTGCACAACCAGTACGGGCCGACCGAAACCCATGTGGTCAGCCAATTCAGCCTCGACTGCAACGCGGCCGAATCCTGGCCGGACGCGCCGCCCATTGGCCGCCCCATCGCCAATGCGCGGCTGTACGTGCTGGACGAATATCTGAATCCCGTGCCGATCGGCGTGGCAGGCGAGTTGTACATCGCTGGCGCTTGCCTGGCCCGTGGCTATCTGAACCGCCCGGACCTGACCGCCGAACGCTTCCTGCCGGACCCGTTCAGTGCCGAGCCGGGCGGGCGGATGTACCGCAGCGGCGACCTCGCGAAGTTCCAGGCCGACGGCAACGTGCAATACCTGGGACGCATCGACCAACAGGTAAAATTGCGCGGTTTCCGCATCGAGCTCGGCGAGATCGACAGCCTGTTGCATCAACAACCCGGCGTACAAGAAGCCGCCGTATTGCTGCGTGAGGACGTGGCCGGGGACAAACGTCTGGTGGCCTATGTGGTCGGCACCGCGACCCCTGAATGCCTGCGCACCGAACTGCAACGCCAGTTGCCCGAACACATGATCCCGAGTGCCTGGGTTCGCCTGTCGCAATTGCCGCTGACCCGCAACGGCAAGCTCGACCGCCAGGCGCTGCCAGCGCCGGAACGCAGTGCCGGGGCGACTTACGAGGCGCCGCGCAATGACATTGAGCGTCAGATGGCCGGGATCTGGGCCGAAGTGCTCAAGTGCGAAAGGGTCGGCATCCACGACAACTTCTTCGACCTCGGCGGCCACTCGCTGCTGGCGACGCGGATGATCTACGCGATCAACCAGCGCATGGGCGCGCAACTGTCCCTGAGCAGCCTGTTCCAGACCCCGGTGTTGCTGGATCTGGCGGCGCAGGTGTCGCGTGAAGAGCAAAGCGTTGAACCGGCATTCATCCAGCTCGAGCCGGATCGCGGCAATCGACATGAACCGTTCCCTCTTACCGATATTCAGCAAGCCTACTGGTTCGGTCGCGAGGCCACGGTCAGTCTGGGCGGCGTCAGTGCCCACGGCTACGAAGAACTGCGCATTCCCGAATTCGACGCCGAGCGTTTCGAGCGTGCGCTGAACCGCATGATCCAGCGCCACGACATGCTGCGCGTGGTGTTCCTCAGCAACGGCACGCAACAGGTACTGGGGCAGGTGCCGACCTACCATATGCCGCGCAGCGACCTGCGCGGGTTGCCCGCTGATGAAGCGCAACGCGCCCTTGGGGCGACCCGCGAACGCCAGTCCCACCAGGTGCTGGACGCCAGTCGCTGGCCGCTGTTCGAGTTCAGCCTGTCGTTGCTCGACGACGGCATCACCCATCTGCACATCAGCCTCGACGCGCTGATCGTCGACGCGGCGAGCACGCAGATTCTCGCCCGCGAACTGATGGCGTTCTACGTCGATCCGACGCTGGAACTGGCGGAGCCGGGCCTGACTTTCCGCGACTATGTGCTGGCCGAACAACAGCTGCGCGATGGCCGCCGCTACGAGCAGGCGCTGGGCTACTGGCGTGAGCGGGTGACCACTCTGGCCCCGGCGCCGGACCTGCCGTTGGTGCGCCAGCCGGGAAGCATCGCCAACCCGCACTTCACCCGCCGCGACCGCGACATGTCGGCGGCGCAGTGGACGCAGCTCAAAGCCGTGGCTAAACAGTTTGCCGTGACGCCGTCGGTGATGCTGCTGACCGCGTTCAGCGAAGTGCTGGCACTGTGGAGCCGCACGCCGCGTTTCACCCTGAGCCTGCCGCTGTTCAACCGCATGCCGCTGCATCCCGATGTAGACGAAATCATCGGCGACTTCACCTCGCTGGTGCTGCTGGAAGTCGGCATCGACGGTTCGCAGAGTTTCACCGACAAGGCGCGCGCGGTGCAGGCGCAACTGTGGCGCGATATCGACCATTCGGTGGTCAGCGGTGTACGAGTACTGCGCGAATTGTCCCAGGCCCGGGGCGTGCAGCAGACGGCGATGCCGATCGTGTTCAACAGCACACTGTCGGAAGCGGCGCCGGAACTGGCCGAGTTCAATCTCGCCGACGCATTGAATGCCAGGCACATGCACAGCATCACCCAGACCCCGCAGGTGTGGCTCGACCACACGTTGCTGGAGCTGGAAGGACGCCTGCTGTTTAACTGGGACAGCATCGACGAACTGTTCCCGCAAGGGATGATCGAGCAGATGTTCGTCGCCTATAACACGCTGCTCGACAGCCTGTGCGAGCCGGCAGCCTGGGGCGCAAATACGCCGCAATTGTTGCCGCAAGCACGCTTGCCGGCACCGGTCGACAACCAGCACACGCTGCCGTTGATGCACGACTTGTTCGAACGTCAGGCCCTCGCGACACCGGATGCACTGGCGGTAATCGGTGCGCGACAGCTGACGTACGCCCAGCTACGCAACGAGGCGCGGCAACTCGGCGCCCGTCTGCAAGCGCAAGGCGTGCTGCCGAACCGCTTGGTCGCGGTGGTGATGGAGCGCGGTTGGGAGCAAGTGGTCGCGACCCTGGCGATTCTGTATGCCGGCGGCGCTTATCTGCCCATCGAGCCGACTCAGCCGGCGGAACGGCTGCGGCATATTCTGGAGCGGGCCGAGGCGAGTCTGGCCCTGACCCAACCAGCGCTGCTCGACAAAATCGAATGGCCGGCGCAAGTCACGGCCATCGCGGTGAGCGATGAAGTCTCAAACGATGTACTGCCACTGCAACCGGTGCAGGTGAACGAAAGCGACCTGGCTTACGTGATCTATACCTCGGGTTCTACCGGCCAGCCCAAAGGCGTGGTGATCGATCATCGCGGTGCGGTCAATACCTTGCTCGACATCAACCGACGCTTTGCCGTCGGCCCGAACGACCGCGTATTGGCGATCTCGTCCCTGAGCTTCGACCTGTCGGTCTATGACTTCTTCGGCACCCTCGCCGTGGGCGCGGCGGTGGTCATCCTCGAACCGCAATTGTCACTTGATCCGGCGCACTGGCTGGCGTTGATCGAACGTCACCAGGTCAGCGTGTGGAACTCGGTGCCGGCGCTGCTCGGCATGCTGGTCGAGTACGTAGAGGGCGAGAGCGGCGCGTTGCCCGCCAGCCTGCGGGTGGCGATGCTGTCCGGTGACTGGATTCCATTGACTCTGCCCGAGCGGGCCTGGGCTTTGCAGCGGGATTTGCAGTTGATCAGCCTGGGCGGTGCCACCGAAGCGTCGATCTGGTCGATCTGCTACCCGGTGCAGCATGTCGACCCGGCGTGGCGCAGCATTCCCTACGGCAAGGCCCTCGATCATCAGCGCTTCTACGTGCTGGATGAAACGCTGCAGGTGCGCCCGACCTGGGTCGCGGGGCAGTTGTACATCGGCGGTATCGGTCTGGCGAAAGGTTATTGGCGCGATGACAAGCTCAGCGCCGGCAGTTTCTTTGATCATCCACTGACCGGTGAGCGCCTGTATCGCACCGGCGACCTGGGGCGCTTGCTGCCGGACGGCAACATCGAATTCCTCGGCCGCGAAGACAATCAGGTCAAGGTTCAGGGTTATCGCATCGAGCTGGGCGAAATCGAAGCCGCGCTCAATCGCCATCCCGGCGTGCAGAGCGCGGTGGTGCGGATTTTGGGCAGCGCGGTGGGCGAGAAGCGTCTGGCGGGTTATGTGCTCAAGGCCGATCCGGCGTTGCAGGCCAACGATTTCAGCGCGTACCTGAGCGACAAACTGCCGGCCTACATGATTCCGCCGTCATTCACCTTTGTTGAAGCGTGGCCGTTGTCATCCAACGGCAAAGTCGACAAGAAACGCCTGCCGGAACCGCAGCAGATCGAGGAGCAAGGGCCGGCGATCGAAGTCGATGGCCCGCAGGAGCAACGGCTGGTGGCAATCGTGCAGGACGTGCTCAAGCGCGATTCCATTGCTGCCAACGCCAATCTGCTGAACCTCGGCGCAACGTCGATCGATATCGTCAGGATCAGCAACGCCTTGTCCGGCGCCTTGCAGTTCCGCCCGCACGTGGCGCAACTGCTGGCCCAACCAACGTTGCTGCATCTGCTTGGCATGTACCGCCAGAACCGGGCGCGGCAGGATGTGCTCGGCAACGTGCAGCAAGCCTCGGATCCCGTACAGGACATCATCGAAGATCCCCAGCAGCGGGCGCAGTTCAAGGCCGAACAACGCGGACGCCGCGACTTCGCTCAGACCCTGCCGGCGCTGGCGCTGGACCTGCCGCAAGACCCGGCCTTCGCCCGACGTTTCAGCAATTACCGCTCGGTGCGTCAATACGATCGGCAACCGATCGCCACCCGGGCCTTCGCGCACGTACTGGCGGCGTTGGCCCAAGGGCAACTCGATGGCGAGGTGAAATACCAGTTCCCGTCGGCGGGCGGGCTGTACCCGATTCAGGCGTACCTCTACGTCAAGCCGGATCGCGTGCTCGGCGTGCCCGGCGGCGCGTATTACTACGATCCCCGCCAGCATCGTCTGCTGGCGCTCCAGAGCGGAGCGCTCGACCCGGACACCTATGACTATTTCGTCAACCGTCCGGTGTACGAGAACGCCGCGTTCTCGCTGTTCTTCATCGCCGACATGGCGGCGATTCGTCCGCTGTATGGCGAGCGCAGCCGCGACTTCTGCCACATCGAAAGCGGCGCCATGGCCCAGTTGCTGAGCATGACCGCCGTCGAGCAGGGCCTGGGCCTGTGCGGTATCGGCTCGGTCGAAGAACAGCAACTGACCACGCTGTTCGACCTCGGGCCGAGCCATGAATTGATCTACTCGATGATCGGCGGCCTGCGCACGGCCGATGAACGACACCGCGCGCCAGTCGAGGCGTTTGCCATCGAGCCTGTGACCGCCAGCCTGGACGATGAAGACATGGAGGAATTCGAAGTATGACTGCCGATCAATTGCTGGCGTTGTTCGCTCGCCATGGCGTGGTGCTCGAGGTTGACGGTGACAGGCTGCGCTGCAAGGCGCCGCGCGGGTTTCTCAGCGAAGAACTGACCCAGGCGCTCAAGCGTCACAAACAGGAACTGATCGCCTTGCTCGGCGGGCAAGATGACGCGGTAATTCCCCGTCGTGCAGGTGCGCACGCGGCTTGGCCATTGTCGTTTTCACAACGGCAACTGTGGTTTCTTGATCAACTGGAACCCGGCAACCCTTTCTACAACGTGCCGACGGCGGTAACGCTGAAAGGGCAGTTGGACGTCGCGCAGCTGGAGCGGGCGCTCAACCAACTGGTGGCCCGCCACGAAGTCCTGCGCACGACGTTTTGCAGCGTGGACGGTGAACCGCGTCAGGTGGTGCATTCGTCGATGCCGCTGTCGTTGTCGGTGACGGATCTGCGCCAATTGCCTGCCGACGAGCGTGAGCAGCAAGTGCGAATCGCCGTCGAACAGGATGCCCGGGCGCCGTTCGATCTGGCCGCCGGTCCACTGCTGCGGGCGTCGTTACTGCACGTGGCCGACGATGAATACCTGTGGCTGTACAGCGTGCATCACATCATCGCCGACGGCTGGTCGATGGGTGTGATCCTGCATGAAATCGCCACGCTGTACGGCGATTATCTGCGTGGCGAAACCTCGACTCTTGCGCCGTTGTCGGTGCAATACGCCGACTACGCGTGCTGGCAGCAACAGCGGGTGGGTGGTGCGGCGCTGGACGCGCAACTCGATTACTGGCGCCGCACCCTGGACGACGCGCCGCTGTTATCGACCTTGCCCGCCGATCGGCCGCGACCTCTGGTGCAGCGCTTTGTCGGGGCCACGTTCAGTTCGTCCGTCGATGGCGGCACCTTGCGTGAACTCACCGCGCTGGCCCGGCAGACCCAGGGCACGCTGTTCAACGTGTTGCTGGGCGCATTGGCGGTGCTGCTGTGGCGCCACAGCGGTCAGCAGGATCTGTGCATCGGCACGCCGTTCGCCAATCGCAATCGCCCGGAAATCGAGCCGCTGATCGGTCATTTCGTCAATACGCTGGTGCTGCGTCAGCGCCTGAATCCGCAGCAGACCTTCGCTGAACTGCTGCGTGAGGTGCGGGGGCAGATGTTCGACGTCCACGCCCATCAGGACGTGCCTTTCGATCGCGTGGTCGAGGCTGTCAACCCGCCGCGCGATCCCGGTCACTCACCGTTGTTCCAGGTGATGCTGGTGCTGCAGAACACCCCGGGCAACGCGGTGCAGATGCCCGCGCTGGAACTGGCGCCGTACGGCACCAGCAGTGCCACGGCCAAGTTCGATCTGGCATTCGAATGGGTCGAGCGGGCAGGGCGCCTGGACTTGCTGGTGGAATACAACACCGACCTCTACGACGCTGCGACCATCGAACGCCTGAGCGGGCACTACCGCCACCTGCTCGAGCAGATCGCCGCCGACGCCAAGCAACCGATCAATGCCTTGCCGTTGATGAACGAGGCGGAGCGTCAGCAGATGCTGGTGGACTTCAACCGCGCCGCGCCACTGACGCAAGCGGCGCCCTGCGTGCATCAACTGGTCGAATCGCAGGCGGCGAGCAACCCTCAGGCCTGCGCAGTTGTGTTCGAGGGTGAGTCGCTTGACTACGCCGAACTCAATGCCCGGGCCAACCGCCTGGCGCGGCACTTGCGCAACTTGGGCGTCGGCCCGGATGTGCGCGTGGCGGTGTGCATCGAGCGCGCGCTGGAGTTGCCGGTCGCGTTGCTGGCAGTGCTCAAGGCCGGCGGCGCCTACGTGCCGCTGGATCCGGATTATCCGCTGGGGCGCCTGAGCCATATGCTCGGTGACAGCACGCCGGCGGTGCTGCTGACCCTCGGCTCGGCGCACGCTATCCTGCGGCAAGCCGTGCAAGGCTCGACCTGGGAAGCGCCGATTCTCGACCTCGAAAAAGATGCCGCGAGCTGGGCGTCATTGCCGGCGGACAATCTTGATCCGCGCCATGTCGGCGTCACCCCTGACCACCTCGCCTACGTGATCTACACCTCGGGCACCACCGGTTTGCCCAAGGGGGCGATGGTCGCCCACCGTGGCCTGAGCAACCTGCTGCTGTGGTGTTTGCAGGTCTGCGGCGAAGCGGGGGCGATGCTGCACAAGATTCCGTTCGGTTTCGATGCCTCGGCGTGGGAGACGTTCTGGCCGCTGGCAACTGGCGGGCTGCTGGTGATCGCGCGGCCCGGCGGGCATTACGAACCAGCGTATCTGGCGCGCGAGGTGCGCGAACGGAAGGTCACGGCGCTGGTGTTCGTGCCGGCGATGCTACAGCTGTTTCTGGAGGTCGACGAGGTCAGCCAGTGTGCGTCGCTGACTGACGTGTTCAGCGGCGGCGGTGAACTGCCACCGGCTCTGGCCCGGCGCTTTCAGGAGCGCCTGCCCCATGCGCGGCTGCACAACGTCTACGGCCCGACCGAAACCACGGTGATCAACAGCATCTGGACCCTGGAGCCTGGTGCCGAGGTACCGGCCCGGCAGCTGCCGATCGGCCGGCCGATTTCCAATAACCGTTTTTACGTGCTTGATGACCGCGACCAGCCGGTGCCGGTGGGCGTGACCGGGCATCTGCACATTGGCGGCGTGGGCGTGGCCCGTGGTTATCTGGGACTGGAGCAGCTCAGTGCCGAGCGCTTTATCGACAATCCGTTTGTGACAGGCGATCGGCTCTATCGCAGCGGCGATCTGGCGCGTTATCGCCCGGACGGTCAACTGGAATTTCTCGGTCGCAACGACTTTCAGGTCAAGTTGCGCGGCGTGCGTCTGGAACTGGGCGAGATCGAGGCCCGGCTCGAAGCGTTTCCCGGCATTCGCAGCGCCGTGGTGCTGATGGTCGGCGAAGCAGCGCAGGATCAGCGGTTGGTGGCGTGTTGCGTGGTGGCCGAGACCGTGGACGAAGCAGCGGTGCACGCCCATCTGGCGACGACACTGCCCAGAGCGGTGATCCCCGGCAGCTACCTGTGGCTCGACGCGCTGCCACTGACCGCCAACGGCAAGGTCGACCGAACCGCGCTGACAGCGTTGGCGGATGAAGAGATGACCAACCGCCAGGTCAACCTGAGCAGCCCGCGCGATCACATCGAACTGGCGTTGTACCAGATCTGGAAAAGCCTGTTGCTGGCGCCGCAGATCGGCATTCGCGACAATTTTTTCAATGTCGGCGGCACCTCCATCGCCGCAATCAAAATGGCCCATGAAATCAGCCAGCAGTTCGCGGTCGAAGTGCCGGTGCGGGTGGTGCTCAGCTACCCGACCATCGAGGCGCTGGGCGGCTGGCTGCGGGTCGGGGCCAACCCGGCGCTGGCCCAGAGCAACCTGATCGAATTCCGACGCGGCAGCGGCCAGCACAACGTGGTGTGCATTCACCCGGCGGGCGGCACGGCGTTCTGCTACCTATCGCTGGCCAAGGTGCTGCCGGATACAACCGGCGTCTACGGCGTGCAATCACCGGGGCTGAATCCGGGGGAGAGCACCGAGCCGACGGTCGAAGCGATGGCCGAGGCCTACTTGCGCCAGATTGAGCCGCTGACACAGCAAGCGCTGATCCTCACGGGGTTGTCGTTCGGCGGCCTCGTAGCCTATGAAATGGCGCGACGGTTGACGGCGGCGGGGCATCGTCAGGTGACGGTGGTGCTGCTTGACACCCAGGGTAGCGACGACCCCGGTTTCCGCGAGCAGATCGGCACCGTGGACATGGTCGAGTTTCGCGACAAACTGGTGCGCTTCAACGGCATGTACCCCGGCATCGAAGACGCCCAGGTCGAGCGCTATTTCAACATCTACAACCACAACCGGCTGGCCATGGCCGCTTATGAGTGCTCGCCGCGCGCCGGCCGTGTGGTGCTGATCCAGGCGCGGGAAGATTTCAGCCGCCATCAGTTGCATGAACTGCGCGGCTTCTGGCGTCGCCGCGCGGGCAGCGGCTATCTGGCGAAACTGGTCAGCGGCGGGCACTGGGACATGCTCGAAAGCGCGGAAATCCACCGGGTCTCGCAAATCATCTGTCGGGAGCTGCAACGCTTCGACGCGCAGGAGGCGAAATAATGAGTGCGTCCAATGACAGGCCGTTGCTCGCGCGTTTTGCCGAGCAAGTGGCGCGCAATCCGCAAGCCCCGGCGGTGATCGATCAGTCGGTCAGGCTGACTTACGCCCAACTGGCCAGCGCCAGCGAACGCATCGCCCGGGGGTTACTGGCGCGCGGCGTCGAGCCCGGCCAGTCGCTGGCGCTGTGCATGCCGCGATGCTGGCAGTGGTTTGCGGCGATTATCGGCGCGTTGAAAGTTGGCGCGGTAGTGGTGCCGCTGGACCGGGCCAGCCCGCGCCAACGCCGGGAACTGATGCTGGCGGATGCGGCGTGTGTCGGCCTGATTACCCTGAATAACGAATCGTTTTGGTCGCCTTCACTGTGGCAAACCAGCGTCGAGGCCTTGCTCGATCAGCCGGACGCCCCGCCGCAAGCACTGGCCGAAGACTTCGCCGAGGTGATGTTCCTGTTCTACACCTCGGGCACCACCGGCACGCCGAAAGCGGTTGAGGTTGGCGAGCGCGGCTTGCTGCGGCTGGCGTCCACCGACGGCTATATCGAGATTCGCCCGACGGACCGGTTTGCCTGCCTGTCCAATCCGGCATTCGATGCGTGCAGTTTCGAACTGTGGGCGCCGCTGCTCAACGGCGGTTGCTGCGTCCTGATCGCTGACGAGGACGTGCTGGATGCGCGTCGACTGGCCGAGGTGCTGGAGCGCACGCAGGTCGACAACCTGTTCATGACGGTGTCGCTGTTCAACACGATGATTGCCGAGTGGCCGTCGTGCTTTTCCAGCATGCGTCAGGTGCTGATCGGCGGTGAGCAGATCAGCGCTGCCGCCGTGCGCGGATGGTATCGGGCCAATCCTGAGAGTCGCTGCCGGATCTTCAACGTCTACGGCCCCACCGAATGCACCACGTTTGCCCTGTGCTGGCCGATCAGCCGCGATTTTGCCGGCGACTCGGCGCCCATTGGCCGGCCGTTGCCGGATACCGGCGTGCAGGTGTTGGATGAGCAGCAACGCCCGGTGTCGGCAGGCGAGGTCGGCGAGCTGTATTTGAGTGGCAGTGGTGTCGCCCGTGGCTACCGCAACCGGCCCGAAGAAACCGCCCGCCAGTTCGTCCGTTTGCCCGACCTCGACGGTGGCGCGCAGGTGCATTACCGCACCGGCGATCTGGTGCGGCGCAATACCCAAGGCTTGATCGAGTACCTGGGGCGGGTCGACCGGCAGGTGAAGATCCGGGGTTTCCGGATCGAGCCGGGGGAGGTGGAGCAACGGATCCTGGAGCATCCGGGTGTGGCGCAGGTGTATGTCTGCACCCGGCGGCAGGCGGCGGAAGATCATCAGTTGCTGGCGTTCATCGTGCCTCGCCGGGCTCTGGACTATCACGCTTTCGAAAACCATCTGCGGGCACAACTGCCGCCTTACATGCGGCCTAATCAGCTATTCCTGCTGGAGCGCCTGCCGCTGACGGCCAATGGCAAGATCGATCGTGATAGCTTGCTGGCCCAAGGTTTGAGTCCGTGGCACCCAGTCCTGACGGCTACGGATAACGAAAACGCATCACCGGCGCTGGATTGGTTGCTGAGTCAGGCCCGTTCGCTGCTCAGCCAACCCGCTCTGAGTGCGCAGGACGATTGGCTGGGCTGTGGCGGCGATTCGCTCAAGGCGATGCGCCTGCGTTCGGCGATCCGTGTCCGCTGGCAGCGCGAGATCGCGATCGATACGTTGCTCAACGAGCCTTTCTCGTCATTGGCCGTACAACTGAGCGGTGAAACGAACGGCGCGTCGATCTACCCACCCGCGCCTGCGATCAGTCGCGCAAAACGCCTACCGGCCACCGGCGAACAGCGCCGCCTGTGGCTGTTGCAACAACGCTCGCCGACCTCGACCGCCTACAGCGTGCCGCTGATTCTGAATCTGGCGGCAGGTGTCGAAGTCGCGGCACTGGCCGAGGCTTTGGGGCGTCTGGTGCAGCGTCATCCGGGGTTGCGCACGGCATTCGTGGCGGGTGCCGATGGGCTGGATCAGGTAATCGCCGAGCAGGGCTCGACCTGTCGCATCTTTGCGGTCGGGCATTTCACCGAGGACACTTGGCAGGCCTTCGCCGACCTGGTGTTCGCCGCGCCGTTCGACCTGACCACCCCGAAGCTGTTTCAGGCTTGGCTGTTGCCGTTCGCCGATGGCAGTTGCCGGCTGTTGCTGAACCTGCATCACATCATCGTCGATGGTTGGTCTGTGAACCTGCTGTTCGACGACCTGGCGCAGCTTTACAGCGATGTCCTGCAAGGCCGCGACAGCCTGCAACCCGCGGCCCGCTTGACGACGCTGGAGTTTGGCCAGTGGCAGCGCCAGTGGAGCGTCGATCCGCATTATCGTGACCAGCGCCGCGCCCTCGCCGAGTTGCATCGCCGTCAGGAAGAACCGCCGCCTGCATTGATGCCAATGCGCGAAATCAGCCCGGACGCCCGGTTGCACCGGGAACCTTTGGGCACCCTGCGCAGCGCGGCCCTCGAACGCTTTTGCACCCAACAACGGCTGACCCGTTTCGAAGTGCTGTTCAGCGTCTTCGCCTGGAGCCTGTACGCCCTGACCGGGTGCGAACGGCCACGGATCGCCAGTCCGGTGTCCAACCGGCCACTGGCGGAGTTCGAAGACACGGTCGGCATGTTTGCCAACACTGTGCTGATCCCGACCGCCGTCGAGCAGGCATCGACCCTGGACGAACAGTTGCGCAAGCAGACCGCCACGGTGCGCGAGGTGTTGGCGTTGCAGGACGTGGCGCTGGCGGATCTGGTGGAAGACCTGCGGCTGTCGTCGAGCCCGTTACTGTTCGATTTCATGTTCGTGCTGGAGAACACCGATTACGCAGCGCTGGCCGATTCGAACCTGCACGCGACGCTGCAATTCAACGAGCACTTGCACGCCAAGTGCCCGCTGACGCTGTTGATGGTGGGCAGCGGGTCGCAACTGGAATGCTGGTGGGAATATCAGTGCAGCTACTTCGATGGCGAACAGATGCGCGCAGTGAATGCGCTGTTTCGCCGAGGCCTGGACCTGTTGCTGGAAACCCCGGCGGCCAACCTCAACGATTTGCTCGGTCCGTATCGACGTGGTTTGCCCCCGGCCAGTGAGGGCCCTCGGACTGCGCTGCCGTTCAACACACTGGCGGACGGGTTCGAGCATCAAGTGCATTGCACGCCGGATGCGGTTGCGCTGGTTCAAGGCCAGCGGCGCCTTACCTACAGCGAACTGAATGCGCTGGCCGATGCTCTGACGGCAAACCTGATCGAGGGCCATCCGTTGCCCGTCGGGAACGCGCCATTGCATGTCGTGCTGTTCCTCGATGCCTCGGTGGAACACATCGTCGCCTTGCTGGCCCTGGCCAAACTCAATCTGACGGCCGTGCCGCTGGATCCTGCCTATCCGGTGGCGATCCAGCGCCAGGTGCTGGAACAGGCGCAACCGCATTGCGTGCTGTTCAGCGATATGACGAAGTCAGCGCTGGATGACCTGAACGCCGGACGATTCGCCACCCATCGGGTCGATCTGAGCGCCAATGCCACAACGTTCGAACGTCGACGCCACGCCGGCGAACGGCCGCTGTACACGCTGTTCACCTCCGGATCGACCGGCACGCCCAAAGGTGTGCAAGTGTCGGAGCGCACCCTGTGCAACCTGCTGCAATGGCAGCGCACCGAAGGGCAGTTGCCGGCCAAAGCGGTAACCCTGCAGTTCTCGATGCTGTCGTTCGATGTGTCGTTTCAGGAGATTTTCAGCACCCTGTGCGGCGGCGGGTGCTATCACCTGATCACGCCGCGCTGGCGTCAGGACGCCGAGGCGTTGCTGGAGTACATGGTGGAGGCGCGGATCGAGCGCCTGTTTCTACCGTACGTGGCCTTGCAGCACCTGGCGCAAACCGCCGTGGCCCGGGGCATTTACCCTTTGGCATTGCGCGAGGTGATCACGGCCGGCGAGCAACTGCTTTGCACCGATGCGTTGCGCAACTGGTTCGGCGGCATGCCGCACGCCTCGCTGTTCAACCATTACGGCCCGACCGAAACCCACGTGGTCAGCGCCTTGCGCCTGCCGTCCGTGGCGCGGAACTGGTCGTTGCGCGCGCCGATCGGCCATGCCGTTGGCAATGCGCGGCTGTTGCTGGTCGATGAGCATGACCGCCCGGTGCCCAACGGCTGCCGTGGCTACCTGCTGGTGGCCGGGCCAATGGTTGCCCGGTGCTACCTGGCTGATCCAGTGTTGAACGCTGCGCGGTTTGTCGAGCTGGCAGACGGCAATTTGTACTACCGCACCGGCGATCTGGCGTGGGCCGATGCCCAGGGCTGCCTGCATTATCTGGGACGTGACGATCAGCAGATCAAACTCAGCGGCCATCGTTTGGAACTGGGTCAGATCGAGTCGGCGCTGATGCAGGTGCCGGAAGTGGTCAACGCGGTGGTGGCGGTGCAGGCCGATCCGCCACGGCTGATCGCCTGGCTGCAGCTCGAGGGCGAACCTGCGACATCCGGTGAGCTGGATCGTCAGGTCGCGCAACTGCTGCCGGCCCATGTGCGAATCGATGAATACCGGCGGATCGACCTCTGGCCACGCACGCCCAGCGGCAAGATCGACCGCAACGCCTTGCCGAATGTTGGCGAGGCCCTGGAGCGGCGCAGTACGCCAACACCGGTTGTTCAATTGACCGCGCTGGAACGGCAACTCAGCGAGTTGTTCCAGGCCGTGATCGGACGGGAGATCGAACCGCAGCAGACCTTCTTCGAGGCCGGCGCCACCAGCCTCGGCTTGATGCGTTTGCATGGCCGTTACGCCGAAGAGCTGCCGCACAAGGTGACAATGGCCGACCTGTTCGAATACGTCACGGTGCGACGTCTGGCGGCGCATCTGTCGACCGCGCCGGTGGACGTGGCCGAGCGTGTACGGCAGACCGATGCAGGCCATCAGCCTATGGCGATCATCGGCATGTCGGTCAATGTGGCCGGGGCGCAGAA
The DNA here is from genome assembly GCF_003105095.1 of Pseudomonas sp. NDM. NCBI lineage: Bacteria > Pseudomonadati > Pseudomonadota > Gammaproteobacteria > Pseudomonadales > Pseudomonadaceae > Pseudomonas > Pseudomonas sp. NDM. The sequence goes on from NZ_QETJ01000004.1 coordinate 70,210, forward strand.
CCTGTCCGAGTTCTGGGCGATGGTGCAAGGCAATCGGCTGGGCATTGAGCACTTTGCCGCTGGCGAGGGGCTGGTCGGCGCCCGCAGTCAACTGGCGGGCATGCTCGATTTCGATGCTGATTACTTCGGCATCAGCCGCCAGGAAGCGCGCCTGATGGACCCGCAACAGCGGCATCTGCTGATGGCGTGCGTTCAGGCCCTGCAACACGCGGCCATCGTCCCGTCGGCGAATGGCCCGCGCATCGGCCTGATCGCCAGTTGCGGCGAAACCACTTACTTCCAGCAAATGCTGCGTGAAACCGCAGACGACGATTTGCCCGACGGCTTCCAGCTGGCGCTGCATCACGACAAGGATTTTCTGGCGACCAAAGCCGCGTATCACCTGGACCTGAACGGCCCGGCCCTGAGCGTGCAGGCTGCTTGCGGCAGCTCGCTGATCGCCGTGCACCTGGCCAGTTCGATGCTGCGTCAGGGCGACAGCGACGTGATGCTCGCGGCCGGGGTGCTGATCGACCCGACGCTGACCGAGGGCTACCGGCACCGCTCGCAGCACATTTTCTCCGCCGACGGTTTGTGTCGTCCGTTCAGCGACGACGCCAGCGGCACCCTTGGCGCCAGCGGCTACGGCGTAGTGGTGCTCAAACCGCTGGCCAAGGCGCGGGCCGATGGCGACCGGATTTACGCGCTGGTCGAGGGATCGGCGTTGAACAACGATGGCCGGGCCAAGATGAGTTACACCGCGCCGTCGGTGGCCGGGCAGAGCGCGGTCATCCGCGATGCCTTGAGCCGTGCCGGGTTAACCGGCGCTGACATCGGCTACGTAGAGGCCCACGGCACCGGCACCTTGCTCGGTGATCCGATCGAGGTCGCCGCGTTGACCAAGGCGTTCGGCGATGCGCCGGCCGGCCAATGCGCGCTGGCCTCGGTGAAAAGCCAGATCGGTCATCTGGGTGCGGCGGCGGGCGTGGTCGGGCTGATTCGCGCCAGCCTCGCGGTGTTCCATGGCGTACTGCCGCCGAACCTGGGTTTTGGCCGGATCAACCCGCAGATCGACCTGGAGCATTCGCCGTTCTATGTGCCGACCACGTCCCGGCCATGGCCGCAAGGGCGGCGGCGACTGGCCGGTGTCAGCAGTTTCGGGATCGGCGGGACCAACGCGCATGTCATCGTTGGTGCTGCACCTACGGCGCAGCAAACTGTTGAGGAAACGTTGCCGCTGCTGATGATTTCAGCGCATAGCCGGGCGGAGTTGCTGCGCGATATCGCGGCGATTCGCGAATACCTGCAAACGAATCCTGAGCAGCAGACCGCGTTGTTGCGGCACTTGCAGTCAGGTCGTCGGCAACTGCGCTGGCGCTTCGCGATGGTCTGCCGGCCGGGTGACGACATTCCATTGCAGCCGACAGCGATCAAGGAAATCACCGCTTCGGGCGCGCAACTTAAAGTCGTTGATCAATCGCCGCAGGAGCTGCTGGACGCCTGGTACGAAGGCGCGAAGATCCAATGGTCGCAGTGCTCGGCACCGCCGCCCTGGGATTTGCCGCCGTCATCGTTCGATCTTCAGCCGTATCGTTTCCAGCCACCTGTAGCTGTTCAACCTGATGCGCCACCCCTTGAGCGACAACCGCTGGCGGACTGGTTCCACCAGCGACAGTGGGTGCGCACCCGGCGCCTGAGCGCGACAGGGACGGCCGGATCCCGTGAGGTGTTGATTCTGTGCAGCCATGACGCGCCCGAATCGACATTGCTGGCGAGCCTGAACGCCGTGTATCGATGCGTGATTCAAGTGCGCACCGGCAACGGTTTCAAACGCCTGAGCACGGACCGTTTCGAGCTTGATCCGCTGGACGCTGAGGCCCTGACCCGTTTGCTCGCTGAGGTCGCAGAACCTGCACTCGGCGAGCTCGACTGGCTGCATGCCTTGCCACTGGCGGTGGCTGGTGCAGTCAACGAGCAATCGCTGGATCTGGCGCAGTGGGCCTGTCTGGACACGATCAGTGCGCTGATGCAGGCCTGGGGGCAAACCCCGCGCACGACCCGTCTGCGGTTGTGGTTGATGTCGTGGCAGGCATGCCCGGTGGACGGCGAGGTTCAGCGGCCCGAACTGGCAGCGCTGGCCGGCGTCACTGAAGTGGTGCCGCAGGAATACCCGGTGCGTTGCCACTGGCTGGACTGGCCGTCGTCACGCCTCGGAACGCACGCGGGCGAGTTGGCAGCGTTGTTGGTCGATCCGGTCTCATCGCCTCGGCGAATGGCGGTGCGCGATGGTTATCTCTGGCAGCCACGTTTAATGCCTCAGCCATTGACCGGCCCGGCAACGACATCAGGGCTTCTGCCGGAAGACGGTACGTTCCTGATACTGGGCGGCAGCGGCGGCATCGGCCGGACCTTGTGCGAACACCTGCTGCAGGCACCTGCACGCCGGGTGGTGCTGCTCTCGCGTCAGGGGCAATTGCCGGCGTCTCTGGCGGCTTACGCTTTGCGGATCGACTGCATCAAAGCGGACATCGCCGACCTGCCGCGCTGGCCGCAGGTACTCGATCAACTGGCCGTTCGTTACGGTCGTTTGAGCGGGGTGATTCATGCGGCGGGCGTCGGTGCAGGCAGCCTGATTCGTCACCGCGATGCTCGGCAAATGGCCCAGGCCATGGCCGCAAAGACCCGCGGCATGCTAGCGGTCGAGGCCTTGATCGAGCACCTGACGCCGGATTTTGTCCTGTACTGCTCGTCGATGTCAGCACTGTTTGGCGGCGCGGGGCATCTGGACTACGCAGCGGCCAGCGGGGTGCTCGACGGATTCACCCACTATCGCCCGAACGCGACCGGCGCTTGCCTGCGCCTGGAGATCAACTGGGACATCTGGCGCGACATCGGCATGGCCACCACCAGCAACAGCGCGGACACCGCGCACCTGGAGCATTTGACGGTTGGCCTGTCCGCCGAAGAGGGCTGTCGGGTGTTCGATCTGGCGATGGCGACGCAGTTGCCGCAGCTACTTATCTCCACCACCGGCATCGACACGGCGCGGCGGTTCTATCCGGTACGCCATGGTGCCGTGGCCGCAGTGGTCGAGGCACCGAAGGGCGTGGATCTGTCGACGCGCCTGCGTGAGTGTTTGTGCAAGTGGCTCGGTGTGGCCGAGCTGGAGGACGACGATTCACTGTACGACCTGGGCGCGGATTCGCTGACGCTGCTCGACCTGATCGACGAACTGCAAGCGGCCACTGGTGAGGTATTCCAGCTGTCGCAATTCAGCCACAAGGTCAGCCTGAGCGAAGTGCTTGGGCTGGTGTCGACCGCCACGGTTGAAGAGGCGCCCCTGGCTGCACCGCACGACTGGCACGACGCGGTGCGGATTGATCAATGGCATGCCGGTGCCGGCCGTGATTGGCTGTACCTGATCCACCCGGTGGGTGGCGATGTGCAGGCCTATCGGGAACTGGTGTCGGCATTGCCGGCGGAGTTGGGCGTGTGCGTGATCGCCGACCCGGCGCTGCGTCTCCCGCAGTTGCCGAACATCAGCGTGGACGAACGTGCACGCCGGTATCAGGCGGCGATCAAGGCCCACCTTCCGCCCGGCAGCACTTGGCGCCTGGCAGGCTGGTCATTTGGTGCATGGGTGGCGCAGGCTCTGTGTCATCAGGCCCAGGCTGACGGATTCAGCCAACCGTTGTTATACCTGATCGACCCGCCCGCACCGGATGCCGGTGCGGAACTGGCCGGCATCGACGAACAGACGATCGAGCAGGTGTTCCAACGCGAGTTCGCCCAGCGCTGGCCGGAGGTTGAAGGGCAGGGCATGGCCGAGGAGCGTCAGGCGTATCTGCAACGGCTGACGGTGTGCTGTCGAAACAACATGACCAGCATGCTCGACTTCCAGCCGCCGGCGCTGGCGACCACAGCGGTGCGGCTGTTCATCGCCGGGCAGGCCAATCCTTACGGGCTGGGCAATGCCTGGAACCCGGACGACCTGCAACGCAATTGGCAGGCCTTGCTGCCGCAGTTGCGCAGCTGGCAAATCCTCGACACCGATCACTACGGCATCGTGGCGGGCCGCTGGGCGCGGTTGCTGGCCGAGGTGATCGGTACGGATGAGCCTGCGCCATGAATGATCCGATCTCGATGCCGCGATGGTGGCTGGCCTTGACCAAGGTGTTGTGCGAAGCCGATTCGAACGCGGCCTTGCGCTTGAGGCAATTGCGCGGTCAGGTGCCGTTTCAGCTGTTTCATCTCTGGCAGGCCGACGTGGTCGTGCCGATGCTCTGCGAAGCCTTGCCGGAACATCAGCAGGCGCTGCTCGCGTTGCAAAGCCTGCATCAGCGGGCGGCGCTCGGCGTGATCGGGCGTCGGGGCGAGTGGCGGGCCACGCTCAAACCGGTGTTGCTGGCGCTGTACCGCAAGGCCTACCCCTACGACGCGGCGTACGCCAAGGCCCACGCCAGTGCGATGGCCTACGGCCTCGCACCGGCCAACAGCGCCACGATTTCCGAGCACTTCGGCGATGCCGAGGCGTTCGCCGAGTATTACGCACAACTCAATACCGAGGCCGCTGCCACCGCGTTTGCCCAGGCTCATGCCAGCGCCAACGCCGAGGTGTCGGCCCGGGCCTTTGCGGACGACGATGCAGACACCTGCGCTCAGGTCTGCGGGGCGTCCGTGCGGGTTTACGTCGGGGTCTGCGCTTGGAGTGACGAACAGCGACATGCCGTATTCAACCATCTCGCCGCCGGGCTCGACCGGAGTCTGGCCACGCTGCAATCCCGTTCAACAGGAGAACGACATGAATGACGCACACCTGCAATTCGCTGTGGTGATCAACGCCCAGGGTCAGTATTCCCTGTGGCCGGCGGGCAAGCCGATGGCCAGCGGCTGGAACGAGGCGGGGATGCGTGGCGAACGCCAGGTCTGCCTGGATTACATCAACGAACACTGGATCGACATGTGCCCGCGTTCGCTGCACGAGCAATCATCGGTGTCGTTCCAATAAAAAAGGTGAGGGAACATGGATCAGTTGGCACTCAAGGCAATCGAGCGCATCGTCGCCGAACGGCGCGCGCCGTATCAGCACATCACGGTCGAGCGGATCACGCCGATCATCGGCGCCGAGATCGGCGGCGTCGATCTTTCGCAGCCGCTGAGCGACGAGCAGCTCACGGAAATCCGCCGGGCCTTTCTGGAGAACCACGTGGTGGTGTTCCGCGATCAGCACCTGACGGTGGACGAACACAAGGCGTTTGGCCGGCTGTTCGGTGAGCTGCGAGCCCTGCCGGTGGAAGACATCGACGGCGATGACCCGGAGCTGGTGGTGATCCGCGCCAATGCGCAATCGCGCTACGTGGCCGGCGAAACCTGGCACACCGACGGCACCGCCGATCTGGCGCCGTCCATGGGCTCGATGCTGTACGTCAAGGAAACCCCGGCCATCGGCACCGGCGGCGACACGCTGTTCGCCAACATGCACCTGGCGCTGGAAATGCTGTCGCCGACGATGCAGCAGTTTCTTGGCGAATTGACCGCGATCCATGACGGTGCGATTCCGTGGAAGGGCTACGAGGCGCCGGCCAATCTGCCGAAAACCGAGCACCCGGTGGTGGTTCGCCACCCGGAAACCGGGCGCAAGTCGCTGTTCGTCAATTCCGGGTTCACCTCGCACATCGTCCAGTTGTCTGACGGTGAAAGTCAGGTACTGTTGAACATGCTGTTTGACCTGGTCGCCCGCGAACCGGTGGTCAGCTGTCGCGTGCGCTGGGCGCCGAACAGCCTGGTGTTCTGGGACAACCGCTGCACACAGCACCATGCGGTCTGGGATTATTTTCCGCACTCGCGGTATGGCGAGCGGGTGACGATTCTGGGGACGCAGCCCAAGGCTTGAGTCTAAAAAACCGGTGGGAGAGGGCGCCGCTCCCACCGCTCATTCACAGACCTTGTTTGAGCAGTTGCTCGACGATCAACTCGCCGAACGCCAGATTCCCGTGCAACGGGTCATCCACCTCGCAGTACGCCGGAAGCTGAAAGCCCAGCTCATCATTCGCCGCCGCGCGCACGTCGATCAGCTCGATGCCGAGTCCTTGCAGGCGCTCGATCAGCAGCGCCTGCGCGGCCATGAACACGCGTGGGTCGGACAGCTCCGGCACCCGCTGCGGCGGCAGCACGGCGAACACCTTGAGGTTCAGCGCCCGGGCCTGTTCATAGAACGCCAGCGCAGGCCGGGACAAGGTGTCGATGATAGACTCGAACAGCGGCCCGGTGAGAAAACCTTCGTCGAATTCGCCGTCCGGCGTCTGGTAGCAGGTCCAGTTCGGCACGGTGGCGAGATAGTGCAGGCTCAGGCCGATGGTACTTACCAGCGGCACCCCGACCTTCGCCAGTTGCGGTACTTCGAATGGCTCAAGGGCCTGGCGATACAGGCGCTCCATCTCGACGTCCCGAAACGCCACGTCATGACGGGTCAGGCTGAAAAAATCCACCGCGAAATCCCGGCCGGTGCCCAGCGGGCCGCCACTGAAAGGCAACTCGCGGGCCTGCGCTGCCTTGCCGATGACCCCGGCATGGGAATCGCCCAGCAACAGAAACCTAGGCGTAGTAATCGAGCACGGCGTCTTCACAGACAAGCTCCTCACTGGACACGCAGGTGGAGGCAACGCTGGTCGGCGCCTGCAGCGGTTGAACCGTATCGAGCCCGGCGAAAAACTGCCGCATGACAAATGCCACGCCTTCAGGCTTGACCTCCCGCTGGTTGGGTTGGTAGAACGCGCCCTTGAAAGGCGTGCCGGTGATGATTTCGTAGGAGGGGAAATAGTCGACGTCGTGCAGGTCTTCGCACAGCTGCCCGGCAACGGCGCGCAGGACTGATTTGGAATAGGTGGTGGCGCTCAACACATGCTCGCCCGTGGCGGTTGCCGTCAGGGGCACCGGTGACACGGTGAGCAGCAGACGCAGTTGCGGGTTGATCGAACGCATCAACTCAAGCGCCCTGACCATGTCGCCATAGGTGTCCATGAAGCCGAAGTTGCAGAAGCAGTGCAGCTGCGGATCGAAGGTGCCGCGCACGGTGCCGGGGCACACGGGATACACCAGACCAGTCTGGCGGTTCTGCCAGGCTTCGGTCAGGCCCAGGGTGAACACGAACACTTTGGCGCGGCGCAGGGCAGTGCGGATGGCATCGAGGGTGGCTTCGCGCGAGGTGAACAGTGCGTCCTCGCTGGCAAAACCGTTGGGTTCCACGGCGGGGCGGAACGGGTCGAAGAAACGCCCGTCATGGACCCAGGTTTCGTCGGGTGGCAGGCTCACGCCGAGCGCCCATTCCAGCCATTGGCACAGCATCGCCGGAGTGTACAGATTGCCGGTACGAAACGAGAAAACTCCATAGTTATGGGCCTTCCAGTCGGTTTCGGGCAGTCCGGGCGGGGCCGGTTCGGCATCCAGCCAGTTCATGCCGCGTTCGCCCAGCGCCCGGCCGATGTGCTGGGCGAAACACGAGCCGGCGGTGACGATAGCGTCCTTGTTGCCGATCTCGAATTGTGGCGTCCACAGTTGATCGATGTTCAGCGCAGGCTTGTCAGCCACGGCGGTGCGCCAGAAAGCGCGGGGTGGCAGGCACTGATAAGGGTTCACGAGGAGGGCCTCCTTGGCGGTCGCTGATAAAACCGGTCAGCTGATTTGATAGCGGTAGATCAGGTCGTCAAACCACCGATCTCCAATCTGATAGGCCTGGGGCACGCGGCGCTCGAATACAAAACCGCATTTCTCCAAAACCTTGCATGACGCGATATTACCGTCGGTCACGGTCGACTCCAACGAGTCCAGGCCGATGTCCGCGGCATAGTCGATGATCGCCTGCCGCGACTCGGTGCCAAAGCCTTTGCCCTGATGCTCGGGCAACAGCAGGCAACCCACCTCGGCATGCCCCGGCGACAGGATGCGGAATCCGGTCACACCCAGTTCCTGCCCGCTGGCCCTGTCGATCACCACCAGACACAACCAGTGATCCGACTGCGGCCCCCAGGCCGGAAGCCGATGCTCGAAGCCTTTGCGCACCTGGTCCTCGGCGATTTCACCGAACACATACTGCATGGTTTGCGGCTCGGAATGCAGCCTGAGGAACAGCGGCCAATCGGATTCGACCATCGTGCGCAGATCCAGGCGTTGCGTGGTGAGCTCAAGCATCCGCAGCTCCTTGCAAGGGCGGAAAGGGAAGACAGTTTTTTACTGGGTGTGGCGCGAAAGATCAATGATGCTGCGGATTTCGTGAGCGTATTCTCAGCGACATCACCGCGCTGCCCTTGACACCGTTAATAAAGCAGCTCTCAAAGGTATTGGCAGCACATGTGATAATTCGTAAATCCTGAATTGCCGTCGGAGCATCGCTGGTTTTTTCCATTTTCGCCGCGGCTGCGTTCTCCACAGCCGTGATCCTGAAAGGTGCAACGCCATCAGTTCAGGCGTTCATGTATCAGGCCAGCCTACTTCTTACGTAATGCGGAGCGGATGTGACGCGCATCGGACATCTGAACGCGAATCGACCGTGTAAGGCCGTCAGATTTGAACATGGAACCCGTTAGGGCTTCAGTTATGCCTGCTAGTCGTTTATGAACTCCTCAAACTTGCGATGAAGCGTATGGCCTGGGTATCTCGAGATTTTTTCACTGCCCACCAGGTAGGATGCGATGGTTTTAGGCTTGCGGCCCATATCTCTGGAAGCCAGCGATGAGACGGCGCCTATCAGCAGTCCGGTGCAAATCCGCCAAGGCTCATATGGGTCACCCGAGCTGAATGTCGGCAGTGCAATCATGGTTGCCGCGACGGGTATCCCAACTGAAAAAATGCTGCATAGGTCCTCCCTGCGGAAAAATCCCAGCATATCCCTGTAATCCGCTTTGGCCCGCTCAAAACGATTAAGCTCCAGGATAATGGCTAACCCATCAAGCCGGTGCGTCAGCCTACGACTAGGTCATGCAGGGTGAGAGATAGTGAAATGCTCTCGCTTACCTCCTGCTACGTCAAAGGTCGGATCTGGCTTCCAGCCCGCAGCAGTGACATTATCTCGCCATCTATAAATATCGCTTGGGGAGAATGGACTTGCTGGATCTTAAGGACGACGAACAACTGAGGACTGCGTGTATTAGCCTCCAGGAGCAGGTGATGTCCTTGGCGGGTAATCAAAGCTGGATCACCGAATTCAAGAAATGGTTGGTGCGTGTCAGGGATGTGTCCCATGAGGAGTTCATAAGCAAGGACTTCCAACTCGCGCTCTGGGATACCGAGGCTGTTTCGGCAACAGGCATGGGGCGCATCAACATATCTGCGGTCGCCGAAAATTCGGAAATCGCAGAAAGCCTCTGGCAACTGAAGCAAAAGTACGCGCAGACCCGGGATCTTACTGAGAATGAGATGCTCATCGCTGAAGCTTGGTCGCAAATTGCGTCCGCGGTTGGTGCGCTGACCAAAAGAAACCCTCGACTCAAAATGTACCGCGTCTTCGCGTTGCTTTGTCCAGGTGCTTTCACGTCGATAGCGCATCATCGGAAACTGCGAGAGCTGGCGCATGCCTTGGGGCTTCCACTGAGCGGTCAGAGACGTCATCTGCACCGACTCGTGTTGAACCGGTTAAATGAAGTGCTGGGTGAAGTGGCTGACGTTTATTCCAGGGAGGGCGTCTCACGATTGACGTTGCCTTGGCTAATGTTCGTAAACTATGTTCAGAACCCAGAAGGCGAAGCCACCGAAATATCCGACTTAGAGACAGGTGACGAAGTACTCAAGCCCTTGCCTCCTGAAAGGAGGAGGCGCGGTCTGCTGGCGATTGGCGGAGGCACAGCCACCATTCAAAGCATGATCGACTTTGCAACAGATGGATGCACTCGTGAAGACTTCATCCAACACTTGCAATCGATCAGCCCTCAATCAAAAACGTCGACTTGCAACACTCAGCTGAACGCTCTGATCGCCGAATGGGGCGTGCTGTGTGCCAACGGAAATAACCTGCAATTAACACCCCGCGGCGAGGCATTTCTGGAGTCGGGTGACCCAGATGAGATCATTGACTGGATGATCACCCGCATCTTGGGGTTTGACTATTTGCTAGTGGCATTGCGTGACTCACCGTTATCCAACCGTGAGGCCATCCTCACTCTCAGAAAGGCAAATCCTGGATGGAAGTCTGATTTCGCCCCCTCAGCAATTATTAGTTGGTTCAGGTACCTTGATCTAGCCACGATCTACGAGAAAGTGCTCAGCCTCACTGAAAGGGGCAGACAGTGGGTTAACCGCATTCACTGGGAACCAAAGGGTCTTGCGAGCATTCCAGACATCAGCCCTTCCTTGGCTCAAATACCTCCGGTACAGCTCGATATCGATATCGAGAGGCCTAAGCTAGGCGCCTTGATTGCGCGATTTGATCAAGAATTTCGCTTTCCAGAAGAGCTGATTGGACAACTTGATGCTGGATTGTGGGGGCATCCGAGGCGCCATTTCGCGGTACTCACAGGCTTAAGCGGTGCGGGAAAAACGCAACTTGCCCGTAATTATGCGCTGAGTCTGTGGCAGGACGATCCCGAGCCAAGTGAAGGGTTGCTGATCGTTCCTGTCCAGCCAGGCTGGCACGACTACACGAGTCTGCTGGGTTACGTTAATCCGCTGGAGTCTGACGCATATGTGCGTACCGGCGTTCTGGATTTCCTCCTGCAGGCAAGCGCCAACCCGACGAAGCCCTACACACTGGTTCTTGATGAAATGAACCTCTCTCATCCGGAACAATATCTGGCGCCTCTGCTTTCAGCGATGGAAACCGGCGAAACGATCGTCTTTCACGGTCAAGTTGACGAGATCGATGGTGTTCCTCCAGGCATTCCGTATCCGAGCAACCTCGTGATCATCGGCACCGTGAACATGGATGAGACCACTCATGGGTTGAGCGACAAGGTGCTTGATCGAGCGTCTGTGATCGAGTTTTGGGACATTGAGGTCAAAGCATTTCCTGGCTGGCAGAAGAGCTCGCTTGAGGATGAACAGATTTCAATCGTCAGAAATCTCATGTCCTCACTCATGGATGTGCTTCGCCCAGCTCGACTGCATTTCGGGTGGCGCACGCTCAACGATGTGATTGGCTATCTGCAGCAAACGCAGGCGGGTGGTGTCATCGAGTTCTCACGAGCACTCGACCATGCCATTTATTCGAAGATACTCCCCAAATTGCGCGGTGAAGACAGCCCTCGACTTCAGGAGGTGTTCACATTGCTCCATACCACGCTCAAAAATGCGGGGTTGGGAATGTCGATGCGCAAAGTCAAAGAAATGGCTGACGATCTGGCTCACTCCGGCTCGACCAGATTCTGGCGGTAGACCATGTCGATCATCTTGCAGGTAGAGCAGGGGGACGCTCGATTTGACGTGCACCCAGGTCAGTTGAACCCAGGTTTTATGGAGAAGAAGGTTTATCGTTTTACCGCGCTTGAAGGCTTCTCTTTCTACATTGATGACGTCTTGATCAAGACGGTCGACGAAAACGAGGCGTGTGCTTGGTTATGGTCGCCAGGCTTTTATGCAGGAGAGGTCGTGGCAGAGCTTCTGGATGACCGAGGGAGAACTGCCGCCATTTACCGGCTGGACGTTTCGGCAGCTGATAATAAGCTCGGAGGTCAGGCATTCGCTGCCATGGTTGAGGCGATACTGGATTTCGACCCGGCTCTCGTTATGGGCACAGAAGAGGCTCAGTTTGGAGTTGGCCATGATGGAGCGCTAACCAACGCGCATCTGCAGTATGCGAGGCTGAGGCGCTATGGAGATCGGTTTCACCGCGCGCTCAAACAGATATCTCAGCGGCCGTTAACAACCTTGAAGAGTGTTCGCACGTCGGTGAGTGCGCACACGGTCAAGCGGTTGGACTCCGCATCCGTGCATAAGGCACTCAGAGGGCCAACGGGACAGGCACTCTTGCATCCTGCCAGCACTCAGCGTCCGGCCTTGAATACTGTTCGCTTCGAGGTCAGCAAATCTTACGAGGAAGAGGACAATCCGGCCAATCAGGCCATTGGACTCGTTCTCTTCGATCTCCTTAGGCGGTGTCGGCAGGTGGTGAGGGGGCTTCAGCATGCAGCTGCCACTGAAGTGGTCTGCGATACCCGATCAGCATTAACGCCAAGGCTCGTACGTCGAATCGCGTTCACCGAGTCGCTTGCTAGCAAGCTTCAACGGCTTCAACGCGCGAGACCTTTCTGCATCGTGACTGCCAGGCGTCTATCGGCTGCTGGATTGAATGCGATCTCTGCTCACCCCGCATATGCGCGAGCTTATCGGTTTGGTTGGTACGCGTTGCGTTCAGGCTGGTTTGGAAAGGATCCTGATGAGACGCTGTGGATCAGCCCAACATGGGAGATTTATGAGCGGTGGTGCTTTGTAACTGTAGTCTCACAGCTGCGACGTCAGTTTCCTGAACTCGTCTGGAGTCGTGAATATCGATCGGTGGGTTTAAAAGAAATCGTGTGGCGGGGAATAGCGGCTGATGTAACCGTTGAGGCGTGTTACCAAGTCCGATGCCCAGCGATTGATCAACCTGCGCATCGCGGTTTTCAAAGCTTATCGCGAGAGCGATATCCGGACATCGTCGTGACGTTGGACTCGCCTTCGGCGAAGCGCTTCTTGGTTTTCGACGCGAAGTATCGCAGCGCCCGCGCCAGCGTCCTGGATGCAATGGAGTCAGCGCACATTTATCACGACAGTCTCCAGTGGAAGGGCATCAAGCCTGACGTCTCATTGCTGCTGATACCACGGGCAGACAAAGTTATGTCGCTTGTCAGCCCGACCTATCATGCGGACTATGGGGTCGGAGCTTGGCAAATCGGGGCTGAATCAGAAGGGGAGGCGCTGGGGATCGAGCTCAAACGTATTTTGAGTGCAGTCTCAATCGCGGCCGCTCCGGCGCGTACAATTACTACTGGAACGGCGAAGTAATCGATTTCGCACAGCAGCGCTAAACTCGCTGACAATCCCACAACCCGAAATAAAGTCTTCGGCTCCCGACGTATTGGTTCGCGACGCCGGTGCGACCGTTCAGGTTCACAAGCGGCAATGTTTTCGATCTTCACAATCGTTCAACGCTCGTGGACAATCCGCGCTCTGTTCCGGGGTAGTTCAGCGGTAGAACACTCGGCTCTTAACCGGGTGGGCGCTGGTTCGAATCCAGCCCCCGGACCCACAACATCGCAGGCTCGGAAGGACTCATGCTCAGGGACGATAGGGAATCGAATGCGAACGCCGGCATAGGTGCCGGCTATGCAGCCTTTCAACTGTCTCGAGAACTCACTGCACCGGGCCTCGACAATGACGGACAGACGAGCAAGCGCATCGAGCGCTGGCGCAATGTAATCGAGCACATATTGCAGGGATCGGCGTCGTATGGCTCACGAACTCCATTCGCGGATGTGCCCGAGTGGGTCACGCTGGAAGTCGTCACTGGAGGTTTCGCCACTGGGCAGTTCTTGGCCGGCGGTGCACTGACCGAGTACGAGCGACAGTTGGCTGCTTCGATTCCTGGTATCCGTCCTGGCTTCGAGCGACTCGATCTCAACACTTGGCACCTTACGGAGGAGGGGATCGAGGTACTGCAAACGAAGCTGGCGAGCGGGGATTATCGAATCGAGGTGCCCGAAGAAGCTGCACTGCTGACCGTGGCCTGGTTGCTGGGGGAGCAACGTACAGAGAGCGCATGGGGCTTGGTTGAAGCGATAGCGCCTTTCTTTGAACAGCTGCGATTCTTTCCGATGGCTTCTGACGGTTTGCCGCTTTCAACAGCTCAAGTGCAGGTTTTTACTGTTGGGGATGTCAGAGCCGTGCTTTCAAATCGCCCGGCACAGGCGCGCGTGGCAGTGCAGAAGCATGTCGTGGAAACTTGTTTACCGCTTTACGATTCGGCGGTGTCGCTGTTCCTTGTAACGTATCAGGATGATTGGCCTTGTCGCCGGTACCCCGAGGGCTGGTTCGAGCAGGCGAATATTCTGAAGCGGCAGTTCGATGCTTCTTGCCCCAGCGCTTCAGGTGAAGCTGAAAGCTCAAGGGATCGGGTAGGGGAGTTGTTTGCACTGCTGGGGAGTTGCGCTAGCGATGCGGCGTCGCTTACGGGACGGCAAGTCGGACGAATTCGCAGGATCGTCGACGATTTCGTACGCAAGCATGGTCATCCCGAATCCCAATCTCATCAAAAGCACAGAGAGTCTCAACGCAGTCACGTGTCCTCACCCGGGCACCATTTATTTGCTAAAGCGGTTGCCGCACGTCTGAGCAGGTATCCCGGTTCGGACGGAGTTTCCGACTTTTCATCTCTGTTGCAACCCGTTACCTGCGAAGAAGCGACCGCATATTCGCTGTTAACAGGTATTGGCATTCCTCCTGATATTCGTCGACGCGTCGAGCGGTGTCGAAAGGGCACAATTGCTGAATTGATCGAGAAGGGATTAATTACATCTGGCGATACCGTGGCGCGTCTGCTGCCAGCGATAACGGCTGAGATCTGCAGCGCAGGATTTCGCGATACGTCGCTGCGGATGCTGTCTGTCGCAACCTATTGCGCCTTTCGACAACGCCGATCATTGTTGCTGTTGGATCTGCAAACCCAGGTCAAAATGAAGGAATTGCCGTGGGTGGCGGCTGTTGAAGACCAGCGAGAAACGGACGCGGTGGTCGCTGAGGCAACGAAACAGTTCCTGATCCAATCCGCAGCAATGACTCTTTGCGCTTTTCCTCAAGCGATCCTGCCCAACAAACTGATTCAGGAATTTACCGCGCTGGCGGCGATGGCCAAGCTGGATCTGCCTTTTGTGGAAGAAGTCGCCTCGGACATTTTCATGGGCGCTTTCTCGAACAAGTACATAAGAGCTGCCAGGCAGGCGGCATCTTTGACAGGTGGCACGCTATACGCCAACTACTACGACATTGATGCAAGCCAATTGGCGATGCTTCCTGATCAACCGAAATCCAGGCGCAAAAGGTTCTCCAGGCCTGACGCTAGTAACAGGGACGCATTGGCCAGATTGTGCTCCCAGCGCGCTGATGAGGGCCTGGGGGCATGGCGACCGGCGACTAACGGGAAAATCATTGAGCAACAACAGATCCTAACGACACAAAACCTCTCGCTCTTATTTGGTGAGCTGGGGTTGAAAGCGCTATTGCAGGGTCGCCTGGCCTCGATGGCCGAGGAATGCTTCAGATGGATATGCGTACGCCAACAGATGAAATTGCGCCTTTATCACAGCAGCATGGTGATGATTAAAAATACGGCTTATGCCTGGCGGCAGATGGTGTTTTATCTAGCGATGCTCGGTGAGGCAGAAATGCAATTCGCGATTGAACGTATCGAAGCTCATTTCGCGACTCAGCCTAGTGCATTTCGTGAAAGGTTCCTGCCGGCGATTAGAGGATTGCGAGTAGCAGCTTCTGGCACACCGTTGACCGAGGCTCGCCAAGCAAGCGAAGGTGCTCAGGTTTTTATCGGATGGACTACCGAGAGACATTGGTTGTTGAAGCTGCAAACGAATGGCGTTGCTTAGACTGAGAGGTTGGGAGTGGTGAATGTGATATCTGAAGCCTGAGGCTATTCGCATCCATGATTTAACATAATATACATTACACGTAACACGATGTTACGAGGTTGTCGTGGTTGCCACGGGGAATTGAAATCTACCGCCGCTAAACCTCTACCTCCGATATTGCCGTAGATTCCCCATCTGATCATTCGACTGAAAAAATCCCGCTACTGACCGTAACGGGATTTCTGATCTGGTTTGAAATGCCCCGATTCGACTTCTGGAGAATTTACTCACCACTTGTCGAACTCACAGGCTTGATCGTTTTCTCAATAATTGTATGTTTCGCGATAACACGCTGATCCGCTGGTTTGTTGATCAAATCATTTCGTCGGGCCACTTGCGCGGGTGTTAATTTTTTCAATTGCTCTGGAGTCAGGTTCAAGAGTTGGTCATCGCTGAACGTTGTCATGGCGTTTTCTCCTTGGTGGAATGTGCTCATTACGCAGCGACTATCCTTTGTCCCTCAGAACAATTTTAAAACTGTAAGAAATAACAGTTTTTTAGGCCCGTTTGCGTTATCGCTCATAACGAAAGGACCTGATGATGTGCGACTGGTTGCGCTGGATTCATTATCTTCTCCGTTATCGGGAGGCTTTTTTGATAGCTCAACTAAACGGTCATTTAGTGTAGTTAACGTATTATCGGCGAAGTTCGATGCATTTACCTGCTCTACTAGAAATCCACAGTCGCCGACAGCAGATACGTCCTCGGCGTCGACAGCGTCAATCCCGGCTCACTGTCATCCGAGGCTCCCGCCGAGCTCCAGTAGCGTTTATCCAGCACGTTTTCGACATTGGCGCGCAAGGTGATCGTCTTTCCGTCCAGCTTGAAAGCATAGCGTGTGCCTACGTCGAACCGTTCCCACGAGTCGATTTCCTTGTCGTTGGATTGGTCCAGGTACTGCGAACTTGAATAGATTCCGCGACTGGTCAACGTCAAGCCCTGCACCGTTGGCACATCCCACTCCGCGCCAAGGTTGACGTTGTATTTCGGTGTCGCCGGTGCGCGGTTGCCGTCGAATGTGCCGTTGGTGGTGTGAGTCAATTCGCTATCGATGTACATCACTCCACCGAGCAATCTGAAGCCTTTGAGCGGTTCGCCGAATACGCTGAGTTCCACGCCATTGTTCTCGCGCTTGCCGTTCGGGCCGAAGACACGCGTGGTGGCGTTGGTTTCGTAGGCGGGTTGTTTGATGCGGAACACTGCTGCGGTCAGCGCATATGAGCCCGCGTCGTATTTGGCGCCGACTTCGATCTGGCGGCTGATGAATGGCGGGAAGATTTCGTCCTCGTTGATCGATGTCGATGGTGCGATCTTGCCCTGGCTGAGGCCTTCCATGTAGTTGGCGTACAGCGAGAGTTTGTCGGTTGCCTTGAACAGAATGCCGCCCGATGGCGATACCTTTTCTTCATCGTAAGCCGTGTCGCCCTTGATGCCGTCGCTCCAGTCATCGACTTTGACCCGCTGCCAACGCGCACCCAGGGTCAGCAACAGGCGATCGTCGAGGAAACCGAGAGTGTCGGACAACGCCACGCCACTGAAGCGGTTCTCGGTGTAGACCTTGGCGTCATTGCGGGTCGGCGTGCCGGGTCTGGCGATTTCCACCGGATCGTAGAGGTTGCTGCGCCCGGCCGCGTAACGGGCGCCGCCGTTTTCGAAGTCCATATAAAAGTAGTTGGCTGCCAGATTCACTTCATGGCTGACCGGCCCGGTCTGGAACCAGTTACGAACGCCAGCGGTAGCCGTGCGGACGTTTTCGTCGCGAGTGAAATCTCGCGGCTGGACGCTGAAATCACCGGCGTCGTTAGTCACCGAAACGGCATGGCGCAAGAAGTCGTGATTGCTTTTGCGCGCGCCGACGCCGCCATATAGCATGACCGAATCACTGACATCGAACTCCCCGTTCACCGTACCGAAGGTATCTTCGGTGCGCGCCTTGCTCCAGGGTTGCGCATAGTTGTCGCGCACATCATTGGCGTTCGGCACCCTGGCATTGGCGGCGACTTGCACGCGTTCCTGCGGCGCGTCGGTGTCGCGTTCGGTGTGGCCGATATCGGTGGACAGCCGCAAGCGTTCGCCACGGAAATCCAGGCCGAATACCGCCATGTCGCGATCGACACTCTGGTGATCCCATTCCGTATCGCCGGACTGTTTGACGCCGTTGAAGCGCACGCCGAACTGATTGTCTTCGCCAAAGCGCCGCCCGACATCCACCGCGCCACCGATCTGGTTGTTCGAGGCGTAGTTGGCCGTCAGCGAGGTTATCGGCTTGTCGGTGGCGCGTTTCGGCACGACGTTGATCCCCCCTCCTACACTGCCCCGTGGCGAAATCCCGTTGATCAATTGGCTCGGGCCCTTGAGGATGTCGACGCGATCGGCCATTTCCATGTCGATGGTGTACGTCGGCAAGATTCCGTAGAGGCCGTTATAGGAAACGTCGCTGTTGAACAGGCTGAAGCCACGGATGGTGAATTGCTCGTAGCGTCCGCCGGCCGGGTTGGTCGCGCGTACCGAAGGGTCGCTGCCGATCAGGTCGCCGAGCGTGCGCGCCTGCTGGTTCTTCACCGTTTCGCTGGTGTAGGTGGTCATGCTGAACGGGGTTTCCATGAAATCCCTGGAGCCCAACAGCCCTTGCGAGCCACGCCGTGCAACCTGGCCGCCGGCAAACACGTCGGCCTCGGTTGACCCACTCGCGCCGAGAATAGATGTAGGCGCAAGCTGCAAGGTGCTGCCTTCTGCCGCGGGTACCAGCGTATAAGCCTGATCGCCGACCGGTTGCAGTTGCAGCCCCGAGCCCAGCAACAATCGGCTGAACCCCTCCTCCACGCCATATTCACCGGCCAAACCATTGCTGTTGCGGCCGCTGACCAGCGCCGGGTCCACCGATAGATTGACTCCGGCCAGACCGGCGAACCGCGTCAGCGCCGCACTCAGACTACCGGCCGGGACCTGATAACTGCGGCGGCTGCCGTCATCGGCCCAGCTCGATTGGATCAACACGGGGCTGGCACTCAGGCTCAGCAAAAGACTCAACTGCAACAACGGACGCAAACGACCTGGGAATACTGCGGGCATTGGAAGAAGCTCTCGATTTTGTTCACTTGCCTGGAATGACCAGCGAGGCGAAAAAAAGGGACAGGCTTCAGCCAGTTTTTTCTGCACGCGGCACCAGCGACACCCAGAATCGCGTTCGCGTGTGCACGTCGACAGGCAAACTCGCCGCCAGCAGTGACAGCACTTGATCAGTGTCATCGAGGCGGAAACTGCCGGTGATGCGCAGCGATTCCAGCGCCGGATCCCAGCGCAGTACGCCCGGGCGGTAGCGGCTCAACTCGCGCAGGAAATCACCCAGCGGCTGGTTTTGCGCCATCATCACGCCGTCGCGCCACCCGGGCATCAACGTATCGAATGCCGTCACCGCGCCGGCACCAGACGCTTGCAGGCTGACTTGTTGGCCCTGCTTCAATACCATCGTCGGGCCGTGCAACGGCTGCAACTGCATTGAGCCACGCAGCACGCAGACCTGGCAGTCGCGCGCATTCAGGCGCACCGAGATGTCGACGTGACTGACGATCATCCGGCCGTAAGGCGCGTTGACGATAAAGGCTGAATCCCCCGCTACGTTGAGCGCCATCTCGCCACGCATCAGCGTCAACTGACGGGCAGGCAAATCGACGTTCACCGCACTGTCGGTGTTGAGCTGCAATGACGAATCCTGCGCCAACTGTACTGTGCGCCGCTCACCGGTGCTGGTGTGCAGATCGGCGCGCCAGACCTCCAGCGGCAGCTCGCGGCCGATCAACCACGCCGCCGGCACCAGCGCCGCCACGCCCAAGGCACGCTTGAGCGCCGCGCGCCGCGCCGGATCCGGCCGATCCAGCGTGGCCATGGCCAGCGCCGGCGGTAAGCCTGCAAAGCGCTGACGCAATTGTTGAATTTTCTGCCACGCGTTTTCGTGGCGACTGTCGCTGCTGCGCCAATGCTGCAACCGGGCGCGATCTTCATCGCTGGCTCCGCCGGATTCGAGCAATGCCAACCACTGCGCCGCCGCCCGCGCCACTTCGCGCGCTTCATCGCTGGGGGCAACGCGCGTCACAGTTCCACCAGCAAGCAATGCTCGTAAGCCTGGGCCATGTAACGTTTCACCGTACGTTCTGAGACCTGCAAGCGCTCGGCAATCTCGCGGTAGCCGAGCCCCTCGAGCTGGCTCCACAAAAAAGCCCGACGCACCGCACGCGGCAAGCCGTCGAGCAGTTCATCCAGTGCCTGCAAGGTTTCCAGTAGCAACCAGCGCTGCTCCGGCGACGGCGCGCACGCTTCCGGCAATTGCGCCAAGGCGTCGAGGTAGGCTTTTTCCAGATGGCGTCGCGTGTAGAAATTGCTCAGCAGTCGTTTGCCGACGGTGAGCAAATACGCGCGGGGCTCGCGCAATTCGGCCAGTGGCGGCGCGTTGCACAAGACGCGCACAAAGGTGTCCTGACTGAGATCCGCCGCATCCCACGCATTGCCCATGCGCCGGCGCAGCCAGGTTTCCAGCCAGCCGCGATGTTCACGGTACAACTGCTGCAGGCTCTGCTCCGCCGGTGACGTGGCTTCAATCATCTCAAGAGACCCTGCGCGAAGGTAGATTCAAATGAGACTGATTCTATTTAACTTCGCCAAGGACACAAAGCCTTTTTCTGCTCAGCGCTTGAGCGTCTCGCTCGGCAGCTCTTTGAACAGCGCGCGGTAACTACTGGAAAACCGCCCCAGATGCCAGAACGACCAGCGCATTGCCACTTCGGCAACCGTGGTTTCCGCGGGCCGACGTTTGAGCAGTTCCCGGTGCGCGCTGTTCAACCGTCTCAGGCGCAACCAGTGACTCGGGGTCATGCCGGTGTAGGCCTTGAACGCCTGTTGCAACTGGCGCAGCGGTACGCCGGCAACCTGGGAAAGTTCGAGCAGATTGACCGTGTCTTCCGGCGAATCAGCCGCCCACTCCCCTACCCGCTGCATGATCTTGCGTTCCTCGTTGCGCCGCTGCAATCCGCCACGATCGAGACTGGTTTTAGCGTTGTCGAGAATGAACAGGCAGTCTTCCAGAAGCTGTTCAGTCAGGCGATCTTTATCAAGTGGATCAGCGGCTTGCGCCAGCTTCGTGAGAATCGAGCTTAACCAGCTGCTGAACAGAGCGTTCTGTCCGCCGTTAAGCGGCGCCATGAACAAACCTTCGAGTTTTGCCACCTGCAAACCGTGCTCTTGAACGAAATCCGGTCCAAATACCACGGCAATTTCCCGGTAGTTCTCAGGGGTGATCCAGATGTTGCGGCTCTCTTCGTTGAGCAGATACAGCGCGTTATCGCTGCGATCGAAACAGAACGCCAGGGCACCGGATGGCGCACTGAAATTCTGCTCGACCCGAGTGTTCATCTGCTCTTCGTAGACCTCGACGCCTTGCAGATCCAGATAGCGAATCTGCCCGGCGAAATGCCCCGGCGACATCTGCTGGTAATGCTGGACCCAGCCCGGTGTGGCGCGGATTTGTTCGGCCACGTCGGCGGTGTTGAACGCTTGAACCTTAAGCGGATTGCACGTTGTCATGGGGTGACCTTGCGCACTCTTTTGGTGCGCTTTGGTGCTGCTGAAAGTGGATAGATGGAATCGCAAGCCGCGCCCAAGATAGTCGTCAACGCGCCACAGGGGAAGGGGCGGAAGATGAAACCCGCCCTCCCCGGCGTCTACAAAACCAATAACGAGGTCTTTATGAACGCCCCTTTCGATCAGCTGTTCACCTGGCTGAAAGATCACAAGATTACCGAAGTCGAATGCGTGGTCAGCGACCTGACCGGCATCGCCCGCGGCAAGATTGCACCGACCAACAAGTTCCTGCATGAGCGCGGCATGCGCCTGCCGGAAAGCGTGCTGCTGCAAACGGTAACCGGGGATTTTGTCGACGACGACATCTACTACGACCTGCTCGACCCGGCCGACATCGACATGGTCTGCAAACCCGTGGCTGACGCGGTCTACGTGATTCCATGGGCGATCGAGCCAACCGCTATCGTCATCCACGACACCTTCGACAAGTTCGGCAACCCGATCGAACTGTCGCCGCGCAACGTGCTGAAGAAAGTCTTGCAGCTCTACACCGACAAGGGCTGGAAGCCGATCGTTGCGCCGGAAATGGAGTTCTACCTGACCCAGCGCTGCGAAGATCCGGACCTGCCGCTCAAGGCACCGCTGGGCCGTTCGGGCCGCGCTGAAAGTGGCCGGCAGTCGTTCTCCATCGACGCCGCCAACGAATTCGATCCGCTGTTCGAAGACGTCTACGACTGGTGCGAACTGCAAGGCCTGGACCTCGACACGCTGATCCATGAGGACGGCCCGGCGCAGATGGAAATCAACTTCCGCCATGGCGATGCGCTGGATCTGGCTGACCAGATCACCGTGTTCAAACGCACCCTGCGTGAAGCGGCGCTCAAGCACAACGTCACCGCGACGTTCATGGCCAAACCGATCGGCGACGAGCCCGGCAGCGCCATGCATCTGCACCAGAGCGTGGTCGAGATCGCCACCGGCAGGCCGATCTTTGCCGATGCCGAGGGCAACATGAGCGAGCTGTTCCGTCATCACATCGGTGGCCTGCAGAAGTACATCCCGAAAGTCCTGCCGATGTTCGCGCCGAACGTCAATTCGTTCCGCCGCTTCCTGCCGGACACCTCGGCGCCGGTCAACGTCGAATGGGGCGAAGAGAATCGCACGGTGGGCCTGCGTGTGCCGACGTCGGGGCCGGAGTCGATGCGCGTGGAGAACCGCTTGCCCGGCGCCGACGCCAACCCGTATCTGGCGATTGCCGCGAGCTTGCTGTGCGGCTACATCGGCATGGTCGAAAAGATCGAGCCGAGCGCGGCGGTCGAGGGCCGCGCCTACGAACGGCGCAATCTGCGTCTGCCGATCACCATCGAAGAAGCCCTGACGCAAATGGAAGAGTGCCCGAAAGTGGCCGAGTACCTGGGCAGCAAATTCGTCCGCGGATACGTCGCGGTGAAGCGCGCCGAGCACGAAAACTTCAAGCGCGTGATCAGCTCGTGGGAGCGCGAGTTCCTGCTGCTGAGCGTCTGAAATCCTCGCTGTCTGTCCTAACACCATCGCGAGCAGGCTCACTCCTACATTTGAAACGCGTTCCCATGTAGGAGTGAGCCTGCTCGCGATAGCGGTTATCCAGGCAATAGAGAACCACCTGAAAAAACCTACAACTGAAAAGGTGTCGATATGCGTCCATTGAAATCCCTATTCCCGGTAGCGCTGAGCGTGCTGTTCAGCGCCACAGCCCACGCCGAGCCTCAGGTCAGCGTCTACAACTGGACCGACTACATAGGCGAAACCACCCTCGCCGACTTCCAGAGCAAAACCGGGATCAAGGTGATCTATGACGTCTTCGACTCCAATGAAACCCTCGAAGGCAAACTCCTCGCCGGGCGTACCGGATACGACGTGGTAGTGCCGTCCAATCATTTTCTCGCTCGGCAGGTAAAGGCCGGCGCGTTCATGAAGCTCGATCGCTCGCAGTTGCCAAACTGGAACAACCTGGATCCGAAACTGCTTGAATTGCTTGAAAAAAACGATCCGGGCAATGAGCATTCCGTTCCCTATCTGTGGGGCACCAACGGCATCGGTTACAACGTCGACAAGGTCAAGCAAGTGCTCGGCATTGACCACATCGATTCCTGGGCCGTGCTGTTCGAACCCGAGAATCTGAAGAAGCTCAGCCAGTGCGGCGTGTCGATGATGGACTCCGCCGACGAAGTCTTCCCCGCCATTCTCAATTACATGGGCATGGACCCGCGCAGTGAAAATCCCGAGGACTATAAGAAGGCCGAAGCCAAGCTGCTGAGCATCCGCCCGTACATCACCTATTTCCATTCTTCCAAATACGTCTCCGACCTGGCCAATGGCGACATCTGCGTCGCCTTCGGTTATTCCGGCGATGTGTTCCAGGCCGCCAACCGCGCCAAGGAAGCCAAGAACGGCGTCAATATCGCCTACGCCATTCCCAAGGAAGGCGCCAACCTGTGGTTCGATCTGCTGGCGATTCCCGCCGATGCGAGCAACGCCAAAGAGGCCCACGCCTTCATCAATTACCTGCTCGATCCGCAAGTGATCGCCAAGGTAAGCGCCACCGTCGGCTACGCCAACCCGAACCCGGCGGCCAAGCCCTTCATGGATCAGGAACTGGTCAACAATCCCGAGGTTTATCCGCCGCAGGCGGTGCTCGACAAACTCTACATTTCCTCGACCCCGCCCCAGGCGATCATGCGCCTGATGACCCGGTCGTGGAGCAAAGTGAAGTCGAACAAATGAATCAGCACAGCCCACAACACGCTCGTTCCTGGTACGCCGCATCCGCTCGGGCGACCGTGCCCTACCCTGCGCTCGACGGTGATCTGCTTGCCGATGTCTGCGTGATCGGTGGCGGCTTCACGGGCGTCAACACGGCGATTGAACTGGCGCAGCGCGGTCTGTCGGTGGTGTTGCTCGAGGCGCGGCGGATCGGCTGGGGCGCCAGCGGGCGCAATGGCGGTCAATTGATTCGCGGGATCGGCCATGAAGTCGAGGGGTTCGCCCGCTACGTAGGCCAGGACGGCGTGCGTTATCTGCAGCGCGCCGGCATCGATTCGGTGGAGTTGGTGCGCCAGCGCGTCACTGCAAACGCCATCGACTGCGATTTGCGCTGGGGCTTTTGCGAATTGGCCAACACTGCTGCGCAATTCGCTGGGTTCAAGCAGGAACAGGCCAGCCTCGACGAACTCGGCTACGCCCACGAGACCAAGTTGGTCGGCCCTGAGCAGATCCGTCAGCAAGTGGTTGATGCTGGTGTGTACGCCGGTGGATTGATCGACATGGGCTCGGGCCATTTGCATCCGCTGGATCTGGTGCAAGGCGAAGCGCGTCTCGCCGCGTCGCTGGGCGTGCGCATTTTCGAACAGAGTCCGGTGCTGGAAATTCTCCATGGCCCGACCGTCGAGGTGCGTTGCGCCACGGGTTCAGTGCGCGCCGGCAGCCTGGTGCTGGGTTGCAACGCGCATCTGGATGAACTGGAACCGAAACTCAGCGGCAAAGTGCTGCCCGCCGGCAGTTACATCATCGCCACCGAGCCGTTGGACGAAGCCCGCGCCGCACGGTTGATTCCGCAGAACCTGGCGCTGTGTGACCAGAAGGTCGGACTGGATTATTACCGTCTCTCGGCTGATCGACGCTTGCTGTTCGGCGGCGCTTGTCATTATTCCGGCCGCGATCCGGCGGACATCGCCGCGTATATGCGACCGAAAATGCTCAAGGTGTTCCCGCAACTGGCCGACGCACGCATCGACTACCAATGGGGCGGCAAGATTGGCATCACCGCCAACCGCTTCCCCCAGGTTGGCCGGCTCAAACAGCATCCGAACGTGTTCTATGCGCAGGGCTACTCCGGTCATGGCCTCAACGTCACGCACTGGTGCGCGAAACTGTTGGGCGAAGCCATTCACGCCGGACACAGCCAAGGCATGGACGTCTTCAGCAGCGTGCCGCACATGACCTTTCCCGGCGGCCCGGCCCTGCGCTCACCGTTGCTGGCATTGGGCATGTTCTGGTATCGCCTGCGCGAAATGCTCGGTTAACAGGCGCTTACATATTCCTGAAGTTAAAACGGCTGGGGATTTGCTCTATCGCAAGGCACTTCTATATTGATGAAGTGCTTTTGCGTTCCTGACGCTCAGTGCCCGATCAATTAAGGAGGACATGGATGAAGTCGTCAGCCAGCGACGAGCCGCGAGCACCCGGTCAGGCGCCGATCAAGACCCGCCGTTTCGGCATTTCGCTGGTATGGATCGTGCCGATCGTGGCGGTGCTGGTGGGTATCTCGCTGGTCATTCACAACATCCTCCAGGAAGGCCCGACGATTACCGTCACCTTCAAGACCGGCGATGGCCTGACCGCCAACAAGACCGAAGTCAGGTACCGCAACGTGGTCATCGGCCACGTTTCCGAGGTCGAACTGGCCGACGATCATAGAAACGTCAACGCCACGATCAAACTGGCCAAGCAGGCCGAAGCCTTCACCCGCGAGGATTCGCAATTCTGGGTGGTGCGCCCGCGCATCGGCGCTGGCGGTGTCTCAGGCATCGATACGCTGCTGTCGGGCGATTACATCGGCGCCGACATTGGCCAGGCCAACACTCGGGCAAAAACCTTCAAAGGTCTGGAGAACCCGCCGCCGATCACCTACGGCGAACCGGGCAAGCGCTTTACCCTGCACACCGCTGACCTTGGCTCGCTGGACATCGGCTCCCCGGTCTACTACCGCAAGATTCCGGTCGGCCAGGTGGTGTCCTACGCGCTGGACCCGGATGGCAAAGGCGTCAATATCGAAGTCTTCGTGCATTCGCCCAACGATGCCTACGTCACCGAAAACACCCGGTTCTGGAACGCCAGCGGCATCGACATCAATGTCGGCGCCAACGGTTTTGCGGTGAAAACCGAGTCGCTGTCGACCCTGCTGGTCGGCGGCATCGCTTTCCGCGCCCCGGACTACAGCCCCAACGACACGCCGGCGGGCGAAGACAAGAATTTCGAACTGTTCGCCAACCAGACCGCCGCCCTCGCCCCGCCCGACGGCAAGGCGCAGTATCTGGCGCTGCGCTTTGATCAGGCCTTGCGCGGGCTCAAGGTCGATGCGCCAGTGGAGTTCCTTGGCATCGAAATCGGTCGGGTGGTGGCAGTCAATCTCGACTTCGACGAGGTCAAGCGAACCTTTCCGGTGAATGTCGGCATCGTCATCTATCCGCAGCGACTGGGCCGCGCCCACGCGAAAATTCTCAAGACCTACCATGGCGACGAAAACGACGAGGCCACCGGCGCGCGTCTGATCGCCACTTTCGTCGAAAATGGTCTGCGCGCCCAGGCCCGCAACGGCAACCTGCTCACCGGTCAGTTGTATATTTCCCTGGATTTCTACCCCAAGGCACCCAAAGTCGCATTCGACCCTACGGCGCGGCCAGTGACCATTCCAACAGTGCCGGGCAGCCTCGAACAGTTGCAGGAAAAACTCGAAGCGATGGTCAACAAGATCAACGCGCTGCCGGTCGAGCGCATCGCCAGCAACCTCGACGGCAATCTGGTCGAGCTGCGCAAAAGCCTGAAGCAGTTCAACGCCAAGACCCTGCCGGGCGTGCAGAGCACCCTCGCCGATGTCAGCAAAACCCTGCAGTCCGCCAGTTCGACCCTGGCCGAGGATTCACCGCAGCGCGAGCAACTCACCGAGACCCTCGACGAACTCGGGCGCATGTCACGTTCGTTGCGTGAGCTGTCGGATTACCTTGGCCGCCATCCTGAGTCGCTGATTCGTGGACGTCCCGACAACGCCGCGCCGCTGGACCTCAAAGGACCGCCACGCAATTGAGCACAGGAGCTGCATCCATGGCTTTACCGTTGAAGATCACCCTGCTCGCTGCGTTCGCCTTGCTGACCGCGTGCCGCAGCGACCCGATCAGCTTTCACACGCTGACCCCGGCGCAACCGGGCGTCAGTCGCAACGGCGCCGACATTGTCATCGAAAGCATCAGCGTGCCGCCGCAGGTCGATCGCGCGCAGATCGTCATCCGCCAAGGCAACAGCGGCGTCGCTATCCTGGATACCGATTGGTGGAGCGCCACCCTTGCCGATGAGTTACGCGGTGCGCTGGCCGATCAATTGAGCAGTGGCGTCGGCCAGCAACGAGCTTCCGTGCGCGTCGACGTGCAGCGCTTCGATTCGATTCCTGGTCAGTACGCCCTGATTGACGTGAAATGGCGAGTGCGCCCGCTCGGTGCGGCGGATGCAGCGCTGCTGACCTGTCGCTCGGTCTTGCAGACGTCTTCAGGGCCGAGCATCGAAGAACTGGTGACCGCGCAACAGAACAACGTCAAACGCCTCGCTGGGCAAATCACGCAGGCGGCCACCGGCTCGCGCTGCCCGCCGCAAAACTGACTCGGCTTACAAATCGAAGCGATCGACCGCCCGCCGCCGCTCGTTGTCATCGCGTACGTCGTAGTTGGCGGTCGTCTGGATATTGCTGTGATGCGCCAGTTTCTGCGCGATCGACAGGTCGTGCTCCTCGATCACCCGAGTAATGAACGAGCGCCGGAAATCGTGGGGCATGATCTTCACCCCGACCTGCGTTCCGCGTTGGCGGGCAATGTAGTAAATCGCGTGTTTGGTGATGCGCTCGCGGGTGATGTGGCTGCCGCGACGAATACGGTTGAACAGAAACGCATCGTCGCTCTCGCCTTCCTTGAGCTGTGAGCGACGCAGTTCCAGCCAGGCGTCGAGCTTGGCAAACGCCCAGGCTGGCGCGTACTTGATCAGCTGTTTGTTGCCTTTGCCGGTCACGGTCAGGCTGCGTTCGTGGAAGTCGACCTGACTCAGATCCAGATCCACCGATTCCGACTTGCGCATGCCGGTGCCGTACAGCAACGCAATCACCGCCGCATCACGCAGGCCCTGCGGGCGCGGGTCGGCAGCGCAGACTTCCATCAGTTCGTGAATCAACGTGCGCTTGAGATTGCGGCCCTGGGACAAACGCGTGCCGGCAATGCCTTTGACCGAACGCATTTTCAGCAGGTGATCCTGGCTGATCAGGCTCATGCGCCAGGCTTCGTTCATCACCCCGCGCACGGCGTTCACATACAGGGACGAAGTGTTCGGTGCGTAACCGTCGGCACGCAACGCGGCGACCAGCGCCACCACGTCTTCCGGTTGCAAACCGTGCCACGGGATCTCTTCGATATCGACGTCTTCGAAACCGAGGCGGTCGGCGGCGTCTTGCAGCACGTAACGCATGGTCAACTGGCTGGAAGGCGCCAGTCGCGCCAGGTAAACGGTCAGTGGATTGCTGGTGGACGGTGCGGGTTGGGTACTCGACAAATCACTCAAACGAAATGGCCTTGAAATAAAAAACGATTCAACAAAAACAATAAATGCATGAAATGAAACGCAAAAAACGGCATGACTCAATGAAAGGGGTTGCCGCGAAAGGCCGACAACCTGCCGTTCGAGGCCGCAAAAGTCAATCGGGCATTCCCCGAACGGTCCATTTGCGGGCTCATCCGCACGGTAGACGAACTGAAACATCGCGCTCTTATCTTCAATGCATGGAACTGCAGGCAGGAGTGCGGCATGAAGATCACGGTGTTTGGCAGTGGTTATGTCGGTCTGGTGCAAGCGGCGGTGCTGGCCGAGGTGGGGCACGAGGTCGTGTGCATGGATGTCGACGCGCAGAAGATCGAGCAGCTGCGCGAGGGGCACGTCAGTATTTTCGAGCCGGGCCTGGCAAACCTGGTGCGTGAAGGGCTGGATGCCAATCGCCTGCAATTCACCACCGATGAACGACGCGCCGTGTTGCATGGGCGGGTAGCGTTTATCGCGGTGGGGACGCCGTCACGCGAGGACGGTTCGGCGGACCTGCGCTATGTGCTGTCGGTCGGCGACGCGATTGCCCGGCATCGTGAGCAGCCATTGATCGTGGTGGAGAAATCCACGGTGCCGGTGGGCACGGGCGATGCCTTGCGCAGCCACATCGAGAAGGCGCTGATCAAGATCGGCCGTTTGCTGCAGTTCGATATCGTCTCCAACCCGGAATTTCTCAAGGAAGGCTCTGCCGTCGCCGATTGCCGGCGGCCGGATCGTATCGTCATCGGCTGCGAAAGCGCTGAGGTGCGCGAAGTGATGCGCGATCTGTACGCGCCGTTCAATCGCAACCATGAGCGCATCCTGTTCATGGATCTGCGCAGCGCCGAGCTGACCAAATACGCCGCCAATTGCATGCTGGCGACCAAGATCAGCTTCATCAACCAGATCGCCGAACTCGCCGAGCATCTGGGTGCGGACATTGAAGCGGTGCGCCAGGGCATCGGTGCCGATATGCGGATCGGCTATCACTTCATTTACCCGGGTTGCGGCTACGGCGGATCGTGTTTTCCCAAGGACATGCGCGCGCTGATTCACAGTGCCGAGAAGGCGCACTGCTCAAGTGATCTGCTGCAAGCGGTCGAGGCGATCAACCAGCGCCAGAAGCACAAGCTGTTCGAGCGCATCAATGCCTTCTACCGGGGCGATTTGCGCGGCAAGATCTTTGCCCTGTGGGGCCTGGCGTTCAAGCCCAACACTGACGATATGCGTGACGCGCCGAGTCGGGTGCTGCTCGAGGATTTGTGGGCTGCCGGTGCCAGCGTGCGTGCGTTCGATCCCGAGGCCATGCTGGAAACGCAGAAGCTCTATCCGAACGAGTCAAAACTGATGTTGATGGGCACGCCGGAATCGGTACTGGCCGGCGCCGATGCGTTGATCATCTGCACCGAATGGCAACAGTTCAAAGCCCCGGATTTCGAGCTGATCAAACAGCGTCTGCACAGCCCGGTGATTTTCGACGGGCGCAACCTGTACGACGCCGAACGCCTGGCGCGCAACGGGTTTCAGTATTTCCCGATGGGGCGCGGCGAATCGTGCAGGTTGCCGATCACATTGCGGCAGAGACCGGCGGCTTCGGATGTGGCTTGAGCTGCCCCGGTGGGAGTCAGTGGTAATTGTGGGTGCACACCCCCTGTAGGAGTGAGCCTGCTCGCGATAGCGGTGTACCATTCGACACATTCAGAGGCTGACCCACCACCATCGCGAGCAGGCTCACTCCTACAAGGGGGCGATAGTGGATCAGCTTTTTGCCCCAGGCTTCCCGAATAAGGACATTCCCCTTCCGTGGCCATCTATTCTCCGTTCATTCGCCGGCTGATGATCAGCTCGCTGACCGTGGTGGTCAGTCGTGCTCTGGTCAGTCCGCTGCTGACGCTGTTCCTCAGCAACAAGCTCGGGCTCAATCCGCAGGATGTCGGCCTGCTGCTGGGCATTGCCGTGTTCAGCGCCACGCTGCTGTCGCTGTACGGCGGCTACATCATCGACAAGCTGGACAAACGCCAATTGCTGATCCTGTCCATGCTTTCC
The DNA here is from genome assembly GCF_003105095.1 of Pseudomonas sp. NDM. Lineage (NCBI taxonomy): Bacteria > Pseudomonadati > Pseudomonadota > Gammaproteobacteria > Pseudomonadales > Pseudomonadaceae > Pseudomonas > Pseudomonas sp. NDM. Next base: position 100,779 of record NZ_QETJ01000004.1, read on the forward strand.
AGCGGTATCGGCCTGATCCTGCTGACCTTCGCGCAGAACCTGTATCTGGTCACCGTGGTGCTGATCATCAGCGAAACTGCGTCGGCGCTGTTCCTCATCGGTAGCAAGGCGATCCTCAGCGAACAGCTGCCGGTGGGCCAGCGGGTCAAGGCGTTTTCCCTCAATTACACGCTGACCAACATCGGCTACGCCGTCGGCCCGATGCTCGGCGTGGTGATTGCCGGAGTGCAGCCGTCCGCGCCTTTCATCGTTGCCGGTGCAATTGCCATTGGCAGTATTTTTCTCCTGCTCGGCGTGGCCAGGGATGCCCGTCCGATCACTGCTGGCAGCGCGCCGCAAAGTTTCCTCAACACCCTGGTGATCCTGAAAAACGACCGCACGATGGTGTTGTTCACCCTCGGCTGTCTGCTCAGCACATTGGTGCACGGGCGCTTCACCCTTTACCTGTCGCAATACCTGCTGGTCACCCATAACCAGCAACAGATGCTCGACACCATGGCCGCCCTGCTCGCGTGCAACGCAATCACGGTGATCCTGCTGCAGTACCAGGTCGGTCGCTGGCTCAGCCGCGAACACCTGCGTCACTGGATTGCCGGTGGCACCGCGCTGTTCATCGCCGGGTTGATCGGTTTCAGCATGGCGGACAGCCTGCTCGGCTGGTGCGTGGCGATGTTCATCTTCACCTTGGGCGAGATGATCATTTACCCGGCCGACTTCCTGTTCGTCGACACCCTCGCCCCGGAGGCCCTGCGCGGCAGCTACTACGGCGCGCAGAACCTCGCCGCCCTTGGTGGCGGCGCGAGCCCGGTCATTTGCGGGTTTCTGCTGATGCACACACCCGCCCCGAGCATGTTCTATGCGCTGAGCGGATTGGCGGCACTGGGCGGTTATCTATGCTTCATCAGCGCGCGTCGCACTGCTTCAATGCAAAGATAGTGCACTAAAAGTGCATTTATATGAATTTGTCAGCATCGAGTTTGATCGGCAAACTACGCGCGTTCCTCCCCCAATGTTGGAACCTTCGAGGGCTTTCCGGATATGCCGGACAAGTCCTTTTTTTTGTCCCGGTTTTTGCAAAGGATCAGTTCTACATGCTTGCTCGCTGGTTGCCCGCCGCCATCAACACCCGCCCCACAGAATGGAGCCGTGCCGCGATCGGCATGAGCCTGGGCACGCTGGTCAGCGTGTGGATGTGCGCGCAGGTGTTCGGGCATGACGTCGCGTTTCATCTGATCGGCCCGCTCGGCGCTTCGGCGGTGTTGCTGTTCGCGGTGTCCTCCGGCGCCCTCGCCCAGCCGTGGTCGATTCTCGGCGGCTACCTGTGTGCCGGCGTGGTCGCCTTACTGGTGGCCCACGTGCTCGGCCGAACGCTGGGCAGCGCCTGCCTCGCCGCCGGCATGGCGGTGATCCTGATGTGCTGGCTGCGTTGCCTGCATCCACCGGCCGGTGCCTTGGCATTGACACTGGTGCTGGCCGATCCGGCGACCATCGCCATGGACTGGAAAGCCATGGAGCCGGTGATGCTCGGTGCCCTGTGCATGCTCGCCAGCGCCTTGGCCTACAACAACCTGACCCGCATCCGCTACCCGAAACGCCCCGCCGATCCGGCCCCGCCAGTGGTCCCGATCGACAGCCAGGCGATCACCGCCGAAGACCTGAAACGGGCGCTGGCCGACATGGAGGCTTTCATCGACGTCACCCCCGAAGACCTCGAACGCCTGATCCACGCCAGCGAACTGCACGCCAAACGCCGCAGCATCAGCGAAACCTTCAGATAACCGCGCAATTTCGAGGCATGTAAAAACGCAGATTCCCCCTGCAGATATCCCCGTTGTACACGGCAAATTTGCACTGTTACGATCCGCTAACGCCCGCGCGCGGGCTTTTCGAATAAAGACAATAAAAGCAGGGAGTTACTGATGACAGCTCAGGCTTCATCCCGGCGGACCCCGTCCATGGATGCCATGCAAAACGATGTGCTGGCCGAGGTGCGCAACCACATCGGCCACCTGACCCTCAACCGCCCTGCGGGCCTCAATGCAATCACCCTCGACATGGTGCGTCTGCTGCAACAGCAGCTCGATGCCTGGGCGTCTGACGCCGAAGTGCACGCCGTGGTATTGCGCGGTGCCGGTGAAAAGGCCTTCTGCGCCGGCGGTGATATTCGTTCGCTGTACGACAGTTACAAGAGCGGCGACACGCTGCACGAAGATTTCTTCGTCGAGGAATACGCCCTCGACCTGACGATTCATCACTACCGCAAACCGGTGCTGGCCTTGATGGACGGTTTTGTCCTCGGCGGCGGCATGGGCCTGGTGCAAGGCGCCGATCTGCGCGTAGTCACCGAGAAGAGCCGTCTGGCGATGCCGGAAGTGGCCATCGGTTATTTCCCTGATGTCGGCGGCAGTTATTTCCTGCCGCGCATTCCCGGTGAGCTGGGGATTTATCTGGGCGTCAGCGGCGTGCAGATTCGCGCTGCCGACGCGCTGTACTGCGGCCTCGCCGACTGGTATCTGGACAGCAGCAAATTGGCCCTGCTCGATGAAAAGCTCGACCAGATGGAATGGCAGGACACACCGCTCAAGTCGCTGCAGAACCTGCTCGCCAGGCACGCCGTGCAAACCTTGCCCGATGCGCCGCTCGAAGCCTTGCGCCCGGCCATCGACCACTTCTTTGCGCTGCCCGACGTGCCGAGCATGATCGAGCAATTGCGCGCCGTCACCGTCGCCGACAGCCACGAATGGGCGCTGACCACGGCAGATCTGCTGGAAACCCGCTCGCCGCTGGCCATGGCCGTGACCCTGGAAATGCTCCGTCGTGGCAGGCACTTGAGCCTGGAGCACTGCTTTGCTCTGGAACTGCACCTGGACCGCCAGTGGTTCGCCCGGGGCGACCTGATCGAGGGCGTGCGCGCCCTGCTGATCGACAAGGACAAGTCACCGCGCTGGAACCCGCCAACCGTCGCTGGGCTGGACGCTGCGCAGGTGGCGAGTTTCTTCCATGGTTTTGATGAGAGCGGGAGCTGAGCCATGCACGATCTCGAACTGACTGAAGAACAAGTGATGATCCGCGACATGGCCCGGGATTTTGCCCGCGGCGAGATCGCGCCCCATGCCCAGGCCTGGGAAAAGGCCGGCTGGATCGACGACGCCCTGGTGGCGAAGATGGGCGAGCTGGGCTTGCTCGGCATGGTCGTGCCTGAGGAATGGGGCGGCACTTACGTCGATTACGTCGCCTATGCGCTGGCCGTCGAAGAAATCTCCGCCGGTGACGGCGCGACCGGCGCGTTCATGAGCATTCACAACTCGGTCGGCTGCGGCCCGGTGCTCAACTACGGCAGTGACGAACAGAAGCAGACCTGGCTGGCCGATCTGGCCAGCGGGCAAACCATCGGTTGCTTCTGCCTGACCGAACCCCAGGCCGGCTCCGAAGCGCACAACCTGCGTACCCGCGCCGAACTGCGCGACGGCCAATGGGTGATCAATGGCGCCAAGCAATTTGTCAGCAATGGCAAACGGGCGAAACTGGCGATCGTGTTTGCGGTGACTGATCCGGATCTCGGCAAAAAAGGCCTTTCGGCGTTTCTGGTGCCGACCGATACGCCGGGTTTCATCGTCGATCGCACCGAACACAAAATGGGCATTCGCGCTTCCGACACCTGCGCGGTGACGCTGAACAACTGCAGCATCCCCGAGGCCAACCTGCTCGGCGAGCGTGGCAAAGGCCTGGCCATTGCCCTGTCCAACCTTGAAGGCGGACGCATCGGCATCGCGGCACAGGCATTGGGCATTGCCCGGGCGGCGTTTGAAGCGGCGCTGGCCTATTCGAAGGATCGCGTGCAATTCGACAAGCCAATCATCGAGCACCAGAGCATTGCCAATCTGCTCGCTGACATGCACATGCAGATCAATGCCGCGCGGTTGCTGATCCTGCATGCAGCGCGGCTGCGCACGGCGGGCAAACCGTGCTTGTCCGAGGCATCACAGGCCAAGCTGTTTGCTTCGGAAATGGCTGAGAAAGTGTGTTCTTCGGCGATTCAGATTCATGGCGGTTACGGCTATCTCGAGGATTATCCGGTCGAGAAGTATTACCGCGATGCGCGCATTACCCAGATTTATGAAGGGTCGAGCGAGATACAGCGGATGGTGATTGCGCGGGATCTGAAGAACTACCAGTTGTGATGGTGTCGCCCCCCTTCCCCTCACCCCAGCCCTCTCCCCAGGGAGAGGGAGCAGACCGAGTCGGTTACGGATTCAGCGACAACCTTTCAGGTCGGCGTAATTCGCCAATATAGCGCGGTCAGTCCCCTCTCTCCAGGGAGAGGGAGCAGACCGAGTCGGTTACGGATTCAGCGTCAACCTTTCAGGTCGGCGTAATTCGCCAATATCGCCCGGTCAGTCCCCTCTCCCCAGGGAGAGGGAGCAGACCGAGTCGGTTACGGATTCAGCGACAACCTTTCAGGTCGGCGTAATTCGCCAATATCGCCCGTTCAGTCCCCTCTCCCTCCGGGAGAGGGCTAGGGTGAGGGGCTTTTGAAGGTTTCACACATTATTCCTGCCCCGAACGCCGGATCGCCCTCACCCCCAACGCCGCCAGATCACTTTCCCCCTCGCCCAACGCCACCGCATCCAGCAAGTTATCGCGCAACACGCTGGCCACCGGCAACGGCACATGATTCGGCTCGCCGGCCTTCAGCGCCAGGCCAACATCCTTCAAGCCCAGGCGCAGAGTAAAACCCGCCCCCTCCGTCTCCCGCGCGGCAATTTTCGGCCCGTAGACCTTATAGGCCGGTGCCGCGAACAGCGTGTTGGTAATGAACTCGACGAAATCGCTATTGCCCACGCCATAACTCTGGGTCAACGCCATTGCTTCGCCGGTGGCTTCGATGGCGCTGATCAGCATCATGTTGGTGGCGATCTTGAGGATGGCGGCGTTGACCGGGTCTTCACCCATCGGCCAGGTTTTCTGCCCCATCACATCCAGCAGTGGCTGAACCCGAGCAAGCGCGGTGGCCGGACCGCCGACGGCGATGTTGAGCTTGCCGGCCTCGGCCAGATCGTTGCGTCCGAATACCGGGGCGGCAATCAGTTGGGCGCCGACGCTGTCATGCAGCGCTGCCAGCTCCTTGATGAACTCGACCGACAGCGTGGCCATGCTCAGGTGAATCAGCCCCGGCTTGCTTGAGGCCAATGCGCCGCTGTCGATCAGCACCGAGCGCGTCACCGCGTCGTCAGCGAGCATGCTGATCACCACTTCAGCATCGAAGGCTTCGCCGGGATCGCCTGCGGAGGTTGCGCCCTGGCTGACCAGTTGTTCGACGGCAGGCTGGCTGCGGTTCCACACCCGCACTTCATGGCCGGCCTTGAGCAGGTTGGCAGCCATGCCCTTGCCCATGGAACCCAGCCCGATAAATCCGATACGCATGTTGACCTCCGCTCTTGATGTGCAAGAAGGTCAACAGACTAGCGCTAGTGAGTGGGCCTTTAAAAGCTTCGCGAGCAGGCTCGCTCCCACACTGGACGGTGGAGCTCCCTGTGGGAGCGAGCCTGCTCGCGAAAGCGCCAGCGGGACACAATCACTTGCCCTGGAATGCAGCCTCACGCTTGGCAATAAACGCCGCCATCCCTTCCTTCTGATCCTGCGTCGCAAACGCCGCATGGAACACCCGGCGCTCGAAACGCACGCCCTCCGTAAGGTTGACCTCAAACGCGCGGTTCACGCTCTCCTTGATCATCATCGCAATCGGCAGCGATTTGCCGGCGATCACTGCTGCGACTTTCAGCGCCTCATCAAGCAGTTCATCACTCGGCACGATTCGCGCGACGATGCCGCAGCGCTCGGCTTCCACCGCGTCGATCATGCGCCCGCTCAGGCACATTTCCATGGCCTTGGCCTTGCCCACCGCGCGGGTCAGGCGCTGGGTGCCGCCCATGCCTGGCAGCACGCCGAGGTTGATCTCCGGCTGGCCGAATCTGGCATTGTCGCCAGCCAGAATGAAGTCGCACATCAGCGCCAGTTCGCAGCCACCGCCGAGGGCAAAACCGTTGACCGCGGCGATGATTGGCTTGCGCCGGTTGGCGACGCGATCGCTGTCGCTGAACAGATCGTCCATGTAGATCTGCGGATAGGTCAGCTCGGCCATTTCCTTGATGTCGGCGCCGGCGGCAAAGGCTTTTTTCGAGCCGGTGAGGACGATGCAACCAATGTGTGCGTCGGCTTCCAGCGCATCCAGAGCGTGGTTCACTTCACTGACCAGTTGCGCGTTCAGCGCGTTCAGCGCCTGCGGCCGGTTGAGGGTGATCAGGCCGACGCGGTCGCGGGTTTCCAGCAGAATCGTTTCGTAAGTCATGAAGAAAATTCCTTGTCAGAGATTGCGCGAAATAACCATGCGCTGAATGTCGCTGGTGCCTTCGTAGATCTGGCAGACGCGCACGTCGCGGTAGATGCGTTCCAGCGGGAAGTCGTTGAGGTAACCGTAACCGCCGAGGGTTTGCAAGGCCATTGAGCAGACCTTCTCGGCCATTTCCGAGGCGAACAGCTTGGCCATCGACGCCTCGACCAGCGCCGGCTGGCCGCTGTCACGCAAGGCCGCTGCGTAATGCACCATCTGCCGGGCGACGGCAATTTGCGTGGCCATGTCCGCCAGGCGGAATGCCACGGCCTGATGCTCGATGATTGGCTTGCCGAAGGTGTCACGCTCGCGGGCGTAATCACGGGCGGCCTCGAAGGCGGCACGGGCCATGCCGACGGCTTGCGAGGCGATGCCGACGCGGCCGCCTTCGAGATTCGCCAGTGCGATTTTGTAGCCCTCGCCCTCCTCGCCGAGGCGGTTGGCGACCGGCACTTTCACATCTTCGAAGAGGATCTGGCAGGTGTCGGAGGCGTGTTGGCCGAGCTTGTCTTCGACCCGCGCAACCTTGTAGCCAGGCGAGTCGGTCGGCACGATAAACGCGCTGATCCCGCGTTTGCCGGCGCTCGGGTCGGTCACGGCAAACACGATCACGACACCGGCGTTCTGCCCGGAGGTGATGAACTGTTTGCAGCCATTCAACACGTAGTGATCGCCTTCCAGCCGCGCGCGGGTCTTCAGGCTGCTGGCGTCGGAACCGGCCTGCGGTTCGGTCAATGCAAAGGCACCGAGCATGGCGCCGCTGGCCAGCGGTTTGAGGAAGCGCTCGCGCTGGTCGTCATTGCCGAACTTGAGAATCGGCACGCAGCCGACCGAGTTGTGCACGCTCATGATCGTCGAGCAGGCACCGTCGCCGGCGGCGATTTCCTCCAGGGCCATGGCGTAGGCCAGATAGCCGGTGTCACAACCGCCCCACTGCTCCGGCACGAGCATGCCGAAGAAGCCCAGGCCGGCCATCTCGGCGATGGCTTCCCTGGGGAAACGGTGCTCGCGATCCCACTCGGCAGCGAACGGTTTGAGCCGCTCCTCGGCAAACTGCCGGGCCATGTCGCGGATCTGATGTTGGTCTTCGTTGGGGATCATGATGATTCCTTCAAATCTGGGTACGACATAGAACTCTGTGGGAGCGAGCCTGCTCGCGAAAGCGGTGTGTCAGTTACGCATGTGCCGGCTGAAACGACGTTTTCGCGAGCAGGCTCGCTCCCACAGTTGATCGGAGATGCCTTCAGTAAACGCACTCCACAGCCATGGCCGTGGCTTCGCCGCCGCCAATGCAGATGGCTGCAATCCCGCGTTTGAGCTGTTTCTGCCGCAGTGCCGCCAGCAGCGTCACCAGAATCCGCGCGCCCGAGGCGCCGATCGGGTGACCCAGCGCACAGGCGCCGCCATGCACGTTGAGCTTGTCGTGGGGAATCTCCAGATGCGTCATCGCCGCCATGCCGACCACCGCGAACGCTTCATTGACTTCAAACAGATCCACCTGATCCAGTGCCCAGCCGGTTTTCTTCACCAGTTTCTTGATCGCGCCAATCGGTGCGGTGGGAAACAGGCCCGGGGTGTCGGCAAACGCCGAATGGCCGTGAATCACCGCCAGCGGTTTGAGGCCCAGTTGCTGCGCGTGGGATTGGCGCATCAGCACCAGTGCCGCCGCGCCGTCGGAGATTGAGCTGGAGTTGGCCGCCGTGACCGTGCCGCCTTCGCGGAACGCCGGTTTCAGCGAGCCGACCTTGTCGAGTTTGGCTTTCGGCGGCTGCTCGTCGTTACTGATCACCACCTGTTCTTTGCCGACGGTGACGGTCAGCGGGACGATTTCGTCCTGGAAGCTGCCGTCCTTGATCGCCTGTTGTGCGCGGGTGGTCGAGGCGATGGCGAAAGCGTCCTGCGCTTCGCGGCTAAAGCCGTTGGTCTCGGCGCAATCCTCGGCGAAGGTACCCATCAGCCGGCCCTTGTCGTAGGCGTCTTCGAGGCCGTCGAGGAACATCGAATCGAGCACGCGGCCATGGCCCATGCGATAACCGGCGCGGGCACGATCGAGCAGGTACGGCGAGTTGGACATGCTTTCCATGCCACCGGCAATCACCACATCGGCACTGCCAGCGAGCAGCATGTCGTGGGCCATGATGGTGGTCTGCATGCCCGAGCCGCACATCTTGTTGACCGTGGTGCAGCGCGTCGATTTATCCAGCCCGGCGCCCAGCGCAGCCTGGCGTGCCGGCGCTTGGCCGAGGCCCGCCGGCAGTACGCAGCCGAACAGCACTTCATCAACCGCGTCACTGGCGACACCGGCGCGTTCGACCGCCGCCTTGATTGCCGCCGCGCCAAGTTGCGGTGCAGTGAGGCTTTTCAGTTCGCCCTGAAAGCCGCCCATCGGTGTGCGGACGGCGCTGACGATAACAATCGGATCGTTGGACATAGTCATGACGGATTCCTCTTTACTTGGCGGCCATACGCAAGGCGCCGTCGAGACGGATCACCTCACCGTTGAGCATGCTGTTTTCAATGATGTGGCGTACCAGCGCGGCGTATTCGGCGGGCTTGCCCAGACGCGGCGGAAACGGCACGCCCGCGGCCAATGAGTCGCGCACTTCCGGGGTCATGCCGGCCATCATTGGCGTTTCGAAGATACCCGGTGCGATGGTCATCACGCGAATGCCGAAGCGCGCCAGTTCACGGGCGGCGGGCAGGGTCAGGCTGGCGATCGCACCTTTCGACGCCGAGTACGCAGCCTGACCGATCTGGCCATCGAATGCTGCGACCGAGGCAGTGTTGATGATCACCCCCCGCTCGCCGTCAGCATTGGCTTCGCTCTCGGCAATGGCCGCCGCGGCCAGACGCAGCATGTTGAAGCTGCCGATCAGGTTGACGTTGATCACTTGGGCAAAACTGCTCAGGGCGTGCGGGCCGTTCTTGCCGAGGATCTTCTCGCCGCGAACGATGCCGGCGCAGTTGATCAGGCCGTTGAGGCTGCCAAATGCGGCGATGGTCGCCTGCACAGCAGCTTCGGCGGCGGCTTCGTTGCTGATGTCGGCGACGACGCTCTGCGCACCGAGGCGCTCGGCTTGAGCGGCGACGGCTTCGGCGTTCATGTCGACCAGCATGACTTTTGCGCCGGCACTGATCAGCAACTCAGCGCTGGCGGCACCAAGGCCGGAGGCGCCGCCGGTGACGATAAAAACCTTGTTCTCGATCTGCATGACGGTGTTTCCTTGGATTCAAGCTGAAACGTTGTGCGCCGCGGCCTCTTGAGCCTTGGCGATTTCCTGGTTGCGCAAGATAAAGCGCTGCAATTTGCCACTCGGGGTCTTGGGCAATTCGCTGACAAATTCGATTTCACGCGGGTACGAATGCGCGGCCAGACGCTTGCGCACATGTTGGCGCAGCTCTTCGGCCAACTCCGGCGCGGCGCGGTACTGCGCACTCAGCACGACGAAGGCTTTGACCAGTTCGGTGCGTTCCGGGTCGGGCTTGCCGACGACCGCCGCTTCGACCACGGCCGGGTGTTCGATCAGCGCACTTTCCACATCGAACGGGCCGACGCGGTAGCCCGAGGTGGTGATCACGTCATCGCTGCGGCCGACGAAGCTGATGCTGCCGTCGGGGTTCCATTCGACGGTGTCGCCGCTCAGGTAGTAGTCGCCGACGAAGGCCTTGGTCGGTGCGCCTTCGTAGCCGCCGAACCAGCACATCGGCGATTTCGCCCGGTCGATGGCGAGAATGCCGGGCTGGCCGACGCCCAGCTCGTTGTACTGCTCATCGAGCACGACGATGCGGTGGCCGGGCGAAGCGAAACCGGCAGCGCCAACATGGACGGGGTGCTCGAGGCCGTGATGGTTGCACAGCACCATGCCCAGTTCGGTCTGGCCGTAGTGGTCGTGGATGACCACGTCGAGGTTGTCGGCGAACCAGCGGATCACTTCCGGATTCAGCGGTTCACCGGCGCTGCTGACGATGCGCAGCTTGCCCTTGATCGATCTGGCGAACTCCTCTCCCCCGGCAATCAGCAGACGATAGGCAGTGGGCGAGCCGGTGAGGTTGCTGATGGCGTATTTGTTGATCACCCGGCAGGTGCTTTCGAGGGTGAACGGGCCATCGTAGAAGGTGATCGGGTGACCCAGCGCCAACGGCCCGGTCACACCGAAATAAATGCCATAGGCCCAGCCCGGATCAGCGACGTTCCAGAACGCATCTTCAGGACGCAGGTCCACCGCATCGCGGGTGTAGCTCTGGAACGCGACGATCGCTTTGAGCGGCACCGACAGCGCTTTCGCCGGCCCCGTAGTGCCTGAAGTGAACATCAGCAGGAACGGGTCTTCGCCGGTCAGCAGCACCGGTGCGCAGACATTGGAATAGTTGCTCAGCTCGGCCCAGAAACTGAAATCACCACGGACAATGCCCTGACCTTTCACGCCGCCAACCGTGACGATGGTCGGGCACTCGCCGACCTCATTGAGCTTTGGCCGGTTGACCGCATCGGTCACCACAACCGTCGCCCCGGAGCTGTTCAAGCGATGTTCAAGGGCTTTGGGACCGAACGCGGTGAATAGCGGCTGATACACCGCGCCGATGCGCCAGGTGGCGAGCACGGTGATCAGTAATTCGACGTTGCGCGGCAGCAGTCCGGCGACTCTATCGCCCTTTTGCACGCCTTGGGCGAGGAGGAAATTGGCAAAACGCGCGGCTTTGTCTTGCAGGTCAGTGAAGGTGTAAGTCGCACTTGAACCGTCGCGACCTTCCCAGAACAAGGCAATGCGACCGGGCAAGGTGTGGCGGTCGCAGCATTCGACGCAGGCGTTGAGCGCCGCCAGCGAGCCGCTGAGCGACGCGTCGACGGTGTGCTGATAATCGAACTGTTCGGTGGCAGACAAGTAATCGCGCATTGCCAGAATCCCTCGGTGTTTTTATTAGGCTGGGAACCGTAAACAACACAGGGATAGTCGCGCCGTGCGGGGCCTGGGGCAATGGTCAAAATTATCAAAGTAGCTGACTGGTTTGGCCAAGGGATTGGCGCCGCATCCCCTGTAGGAGCTGACGAGTGCAACGAGGCTGCGATCTGTTGATCTTGATTTTCACCATCAAGATCAAAAGATCGCAGCCTTCGGCAGCTCCTACGGGGGAACGCATTTCAAAGTGTGGGAGCGAGCCTGCTCGCGAAGGCGTCGGGTCAGACGACCTCATTCAGGATCAGCGTGCGGTAATGCCCCGGGTTCGACCCGGACCACTTGCGAAACGCCTTGTAGAACGAGCTGGCATCAGCAAAGCCCAGTCGGGTGGCGATCTCGACAAAACTGATCGAAGGCTCTGCCAGCCAGGTGATTGCCAGTTCCTTGCGCACACTGTCCTTGAGCCCCTGATAGGTCTGCCCTTCCTCGGCCAGACGCCGGCGCAACGTCGAGGCGGACATGCACAGTTGCTGGGCCAAGGCCTCGGTTTCCGGCCACTGCTCGGCGGGCAGTTGCCGCAGATCCTGCTTGATCCGGCTCGCCAGGCTGTCCGGGTCGCGGTACTTGACCAGAATGTTCGCCGGCGCCTGGGCGAGAAAGCGCTTCAGCTCTTCGGCGCTGCGCTTGACCGGCAGGTCGAGGCAGTCGGCGGAAAAAATCATTCGCGTGCGTGGACGTTCGAAACGCAGGTTCTCCGAAAACATCACCCGGTAGTCGTCGGTGAAATCCGGTTCGGCGCAGCGCAGTTCGATCGCCAGAATCGGAATCCGCCGCCCGGCCAGCCAGCACGCTACGCCGTGCACGATCATCCAGTAAGTGAAATAGGTGAACGCACGACGTGGGTCGGCATCGTCTTCGAGCAGGACGATTTCGGCGAGGCTCTGCTGATGCACCAGTTGCGCCGGCAGGCGTTCGAGCATCAGCGAAAGGAAATTCAGGCCGGTGTCCAGCGCTGCCGCCAGCGTCGGTTGCGCCATGGCGCTGCGACACAGGAATGCCAGGCTGCCGGACTTGAGCTTGCGCGGGTCCATGCCGAAGAACTCGTCATCACCGCGCCGGGCCAACAGGCGCCAGAGTTTGGCGTATTGCGAGGCCGGCACCCTGCCCGCGTCGGATGCCAACAGAGCCGGAGCAATGCCGACCTTGCTCAACGCCTCATCCGTGGCCGCGCCCGGAGCACAACTCTGCAGCAGTGCTTCGCGCACCAGTGGAATGGCAATGGTGTCTTTGTCCGCCATGGAGCGAGGTAAGCCTTGTTGTTTTTTGGGTGATGGGCATCTTAACCCAGCCTCTCTGACCCAATACAAATCCCTTGTAGGAGTGAGCCTGCTCGCGATAG